>JBLIMI010000007.1:0-18006 GCA_047638655.1 Minisyncoccia bacterium
GCCCGTGATGCCCCAGCCTCCTGGCCTTTCGTTGTGCTCGAAGTCACGAAACACAGCACGACCGTCCCCGTCGACGCCGGCGATCAATCCACCATCCGTGGCGGGCCGGTGGTGCACGAGCGCGGTCAGTCGGTAGTCGATGTTGGACCCACCCGCGCCTAACAGGAATCCTGCCCAAGTGTCCGGGCCAGGTAGTGCGCCTGCTTCCAGTGCGCCTACATCTACCGTGAGTTGCAGGTGGGAACTGTTGGAGTTGACTGTAGCGTCAAGCGCATGCAGCACTCGGCAAGGCTTCGCCTCCGTCCCTTGGACGCACTCGAGGCGTCCCCGCGAGAGCTGCCAATCTTGAAGCCGGTTCCCGTGGAAGCCAGGGCCGATCCAGGTGCGTTCCACGCCGGGAGGAAAGCTCGCCCGGTACGTTGTTGTGGTTGACGGCTCCTGAGGTGCCCAGGAGAGAGAGACGCAGAGGGGCAAACAGGCAAGCAGCGGCAACATGGGCATGGCGAAGGATCTGAGGGAATTGGAGTGCCCCCTTTTCCCATCTTGAGCCCTGCATTGAAAGCCGTGGTGCTGCGTGCGCGCGGTGTTTACTCGGCGATCTGTCGCCGCAATTTCTTCAACTGGCCCATCGAGCGCATGTTCCTCAGGACCATGCTCAACATCTGCTCGATGAACTCTAGGGCGCCGACGAATTCCCCCTTGGGGTCGGCGAGCCGCAAGCTCGCGCAATCGTCAATCAGCTCGCTGAGCTTCCACTTGGCGGGTCCCCCCGAGGGGAGTTGTTTCTTGATGGCCTCCAGGCGGAACTGGATGTCATCCATTTGGACTCTGCTTGTCATAGGCGGTTCTGTTCGGAAGTGGTGATCTTCTGATGAACCGTACCCCTCAATCGGCCAAGACGCCGCTATACCTATTGCTAATCAGGGATAAAGTGGCATAAGTCGTGAAACAGATAGACTTTAGGGGATTTTCATCCAGGCTTCCGCAGCGATCCCCAAGCCCGCAAGGGCAGCGTTCTCGATGCGCAAGACATGAGGGCTGATGCATGCGCGAATGGAGCCATTTTGGACCATTAATTCAATTTCTGAGGCACTTAGGCCCCCTTCTGGACCAAGAATGAGCTGAAACGGTGATTCCGGAGTGAACTCAGATGGAGAATCCACTCCCGCCAGTACTGAGGAAAAGGAGGACTCTGCAAGGGGATCGAGGACGACCCGGCAAGCTGGCTTTTTCAAAAGGCTAGCGAGAGTCTCGGGGTGTGCGATTTCGGGCAACCAGAGGCTTCCACATTGCTTGATCGCTTCCTGGCCCGCCCGGATCATTCGCTCCTTGCGGCTGTCAGGCAGTTCTCGCGCCTGGGCCTCGGAGTGCTCTGTCACCAGCGGAACCAGCCTCGCGAGCCCCAGCTGGGTGAGCTGGCTGAAGAGGCTCTCGGCCCGATTTCCCTTGGGCAATGGAGTGCAGACCTCAAGCCAGGGGAGCGAGGCTCCAGCGGATCCGGGGGGCGGTTCTACGCGCGCAGGACCTGTGTGGGCGAGTTCTAACTGCCTACGGCCAGCGGCCTTGACCTCGAGTTCCCAGCACTTACCACGGCCGTCGACGCCGAGAATACGCGTCCCAGCCTTCAGCCGCAGGACCTTCAGCGCGTGCTCTCGGTCGCTCGTGATGAGTTCTGGAACCCCTTGTTCGGGGGTGGTTTCAAGCAGGAAGGTGTGCAAGCGGCTCATGTGCGAAAACCCACGAAGTTGGGGCTATTCATTCTCTATGGGTTGGCGTGCCGGCACAAGCGCCGGGCTCGGATGCCCTCTTCAGACCTATGGCAGGCTACCGAAAGGGCCGCTGGCTGGCTATGCTACCCCCGACTGCGGCAACTCGCAGCCAGGCGAAGGGTTACCGCACCTCATCTTGAGGGTAGCCCAACTATCGTCACGAGCGCGTTTGACCCCGCTCGTCCCTCCACTCGGACCGCATCCAACGTTACGTTTCCGCATGCAAGATCGCTTCACGTTGCGCTTCCAGAACGGTGAGCGCCAGGGCGACACCGTCCCGATCACTTCGCCCCGATTCACCCTCGGCCGCCGTCCAGGCAACACGCTGCAGATCCAGGATGGCTCGGTCTCCGGTCAACACGCAGAACTCACCACGGATAGCCAGGGAGTCCTCTTGAAGGACCTGGGCAGTACCAATGGCACCCGGCTCGCGGGCGAGAAGATCGAAGAAGCGCGCCCAGCACACGGAGACATCGTGAGCTTCGGCAGCATTAATGCGGTGTTCGAAGACGGCTCGATCCAGGGCATGCCAACCAGTCAGGATGCCACCTCGAAGCCTACGGCGGAACCCTTCCCTACAGCTAGTTCCGGTTCATCCGCTGCGAGCGCTGGTGAAGCCGTTGAAACGGTCAGTGCCGAGATGGTGGCACGCAGCAGCAAGGGGTCCAAGGCAACTCTAGTGATCGCTCTCGTGGTTGTCCTCGGCGGCGGTGGAGCGGCGGCTTATTTCATGACCGCTGGCGGCGCAGTCGGTGGCCGCAAGGGCACGCCCGTCGTCTCCGTCCCGGGCAACAAGATCGACGGCTACTCCTTCGAAGGTGACAGCCTGCCGAGCAATTGGAATTCGAGCGATAGTGCCCCGGCGTTCTTTAGCCAGCGCAGTGCTGCTCGAGCGACGGGTCAGGACGGCCTGCGCGCCTCCCTGCTCGCCGGTGAGTGGGCCCGGTTACAAAGTGACGACGTCTCCGTTTCCACGGGACGAACAGTGGAGCTCACTGCCAAGCTTCGGGCCGGCGGCGACGCCTCCGGTCGTGTGGGCATCGAGTTCATGAACGCGACTCCGGAGGAAGGGGTCAGCTCGGTCACTCACTTCGCCTGGGGCGAATGGGTGACTGATGTCAGCAGTCACCAGGAATTGGTCGTTGCGTCCTGTGTTCCCGTGGGGGCCAGCCGCGCACGCGTTGTCGTGGAGGCCCGGGCGCAAGAGGGTGGGGAAGAGCTGAACGGTAACGTCGATGTGGACGACGTCAGTCTTGTCGATGCTGGAAGCGCGGCGAATCCCGCGGGAAAAGTGGGTGAGCACGAGCTCTGGTGGCTCGGCAATTCTCAGGGCGGTGCCCAGCTCTCCAAACTCAACAAGTCGCTGATTGGCGACCTGCATGGCGTTGCGAGCGCTGGCCGCAAGGACATCCAGCTCTCCGCCAGCGCGGGCAGTACCGGCTTTGAGCTCGAAGCCACCGGCGGCGATGAACTTGTCTTTCGCGTGGAAAGCACCGTCCTCGAAGGTGGCCTTGCCACACTCGGTGCTTCTGGCCTGGCCGAGCGCGGTGTGGACTTCGAGGCGCAAGACGTCACAAGTCTGTTGATGGGTCGTGGTCACGGGTTGGTTGCCCTCGCCTTTGAACGGCCGGTGTCCATCACCAGTCGGCGCGTAGGGGAAGCTGCCAGCGTTCGCATCCGTCACGGGGGCCAGAGTGCTTACTTGCAGGTGAACTTCAACGCGGAGCGTGCTCAGGCCGGCGACTTTGCGTTCGCAGCCCGCAAGGCGGACGAAGCTGGACAACTCGGCGAGTGCTTATCGAAGTGGAACGAGATGCTGGCAATGGTGCCCTACAATTACCAGTTGGTTGAAGAGGCACGCTCCACACGTACCCGACTCGAGCAGGCCGGACTGGTGGAACTGGCGGCGGTCGAAAAGACTTTTGAGCAAGCTCAGTTCTTCCGACTAGTCGATCTCTTCCGCCAGTGCCGCAAGCGTGCCATCACAGTGGGCGCGAAGTACGCAGGTAGCGCAGTTGAAACCCAGTCCGGGCAGTTGGTTGTCAAAATTGACGAGTCCCTGGCGGGGCTCGAAGAGGATCTATCCCAGGATGAAGTGGAACGTTTGACATCGATACTAAAGGTCTTGGAGGCCACCGATTCTCCACGCCTGGCGGGCGAGGTTCGCCGCTACTTGAGTGAAGAGTTTGGAGGACAGCGCTAGTCATGGCACGCATAGCATCAGGCATCGACGTCGGGCATTCGACGGCCATTAAAATTCGCGGACAGTTCAAGAACGGGACGTTTCACGTCAGCGAATTCGCAGCTGAGCCAATCACGGGCGGCGGTGTGGCTGCTGGCTGGCAAAGCTTGTTGGGCAGCGGCAAATTCAGCGCGGCCTGCATCGGGTTGACGGGACGCGATCTCAACTTGCGTTATGTGCGAGTTCCGCGGGTGCCGGACTGGCAATTGCGAAAGCTCATGCGTTTCGAGGTGGAGGACGTGGGCGGCCTAAGCGGCCAAGAGGTTGCTAGCGATTTCAACCTGCTTCCTGAGCTTCCTGAGATCGAAGGCGAGGATGTGGTCGTGCTGGCCATGGCCAAGGAAAGCCTGCTCGAACCACACATGGAGGGCTTGAAAGCCTGCGGCGGCTCGCTTGGGTCTTTCGCTCCCAATGCTCTCGCTCTCTACAACTCGTGGTTGCGCTTCGGCGTGATCGAGGGCGACACGGTGATGGTGGCCAACATCGGCGCGGAAAACATCGATGTCATCATAAGCCGCGGCCCCGACTTGCTCTTTGCGCGGAACTTGTCCGGTGGCTCGAAACTCTTCGACGACGCCATTGCCCAGCGCTTTGGCGTTTCGGCAGCCAAGGCAGAAGAGGTCAAAATTCAATACGCGACCCTCGAACCGGGCGCACGCTACGAAAACTCCAACCAAGAGAAAGCGAGCCGGGCCATCGCTGGCGCCGCAGGGCAGTTGCAGAGCCTGTTGCAGTCCACGGTGCTCTTCTGCAAGAGTCAGTTGAAGATCCAGGGACTCAAGGTCGACCGCATTCGGCTGTGTGGTGGCGGCGCGGCTTTACAGGGCTTGCCCGCTTGGCTCTCCTCGACCATGGGGGTGCCCGTCGAATTGTTTGACGCATTCCGCATGGTGGAGATCAGTGGTCTCGATCCCGAGGTTGCGGATCGACTCGACGAGTACAAACTGGAAGCCGTGACGGCCTTGGGTTTGGCGACCATGGCTTCTGATCCCGAGTCGTTCTCCGTAGAGATCTTGCCGGATGCCATGAAGCGGCGCCGGGAGTTCTGGGGTGGCACGGCTTTCTTGGCTGCGGCCGGGATCTTGGCTGTTGGGTACCTGGCCTGGGACGCTGCGCAAATGAGCGGCGAGCTTTCAGAGATGGAGGGCCAAGTTTCGAAGCTACAGCGTGACCTCAAGCGTGCGCAAAGTACGCACAACCAAACGTCGGAGTTGCTAGAGACAAACGCGCGCTTGGAGGACGAATCCCTCGAATACCAAGCCTTGCTCGGATCGGGAGAGCAGTTGGCGCGCACTCTGAGCGTGCTCTCAAAGCACATGCCCGAGGAGTACTGGTTGTCACACCTTCAGAGCAATTGGACCTTCGATAGCGAGCTAGGCGTCGAACGCGATCTGGAGCGGCCGATTCTGCGCCTCGAAGGGCGCGCACGAGAAGGAACGAATCAAATGTCGGTACTGCATGAGGGATTCTTGACGTCCCTGCGCGACGAGATGGACGGGGTACGACTTAAATCTCAGCCGAAGTACGATGGCAGTTCCTTCGCGCTCGATCTGACGATGCTCGCCCTGCCAGATCCGACCGAAGAGATGGATTCGCAAGAGGAGGAGACGAACTAGTCATGGACCTCAACGAATACTGGCAAGAGAACAAACGGTTCGTGCTCTCCGTACTTGGCGGCGGCCTCGTCTTCCTGATCGCCACGCAGGTGATCGATTCGGCTTTGGGCGATGAGTTACGGGCTAAGCGTCGCACACGCGAGACCGTCGAACGCGACCTTAAGAAAACACGCTTCCAGGCGCGGGACCTGACCACCGCCCGCGGTCAAAATGCAAATTTGGAAGAAGCACGAGCTGAACTGGCAAAGTTCGTCAGCTACCCCACCCGGCCCGAATTTCAGTTGGACCCGGCCAAGGGCTCTGCTGGCAACCAGTACTTTTCCGCCGTCTCCAGGGTTCGTGAAGACTTGTTGCGGCGCGCAGGTAGGCGCAACATCCGCATCGCTCAGGATCTGGGGTTACCGGCCCTGGCCCCGACACGCGATGACGAGATTGCTCGTCACTTGGACGCCCTCGACCTCGTGGAACGCGTTGTGAGCCTGGCCATCGACGAGCGCGTCCAGCGCATCGACAAGATCGAGATCAAGGTTGATCCCGGACTGCGTGGTCGCAATGGAGTTAGCGGTGTTGAGAAGACAAGGGTCAAGATGAAGATGGTCGGACCATCGGCTCCCATGCTGCGCGTGATCGCAGCCACCCAGTCGGGAGAGGAAGGCGCATCCATCTTGATCGAGGAAATCGAGATCATCCCCGAGCGCACGCGTTCCGCCGAGGCGCGCCTCGAAGTGACCTTTATCGCACCCCGCCTTCATGCCTCGACCACGGACGAAAACTAGTGGCTATTCGACAGGAACAAATTGTGCTGATCGGGACCGCCCTATTGCTGGGGTATTTCGTGATCACAACGGGTGGCGAGTCCCGCCGCAGCACTAGCTCCAAGGCCCAGGCTCCGGAATTCGAGGACCACTATGCCCCGGATGTGAATCTCGCCAAACCGCTGGTGCGGGAAGTGAGTGCTCTTGAACGGGACCTCTTCACAGCTCCATCCGATACTCGGCCCTTTCCTCCTTTGCAGTTCGAGAGCCCGCTCTTGCAACCGCTCGACGTATTGCGCCCGACGCCAAGTGCGGGGCCCCAAGCTAGCCTGCTAGGACGATTCTTGCGGCGGGAAAAGCAGGTGCAAGACATGCCCGACTTGTTCCTCGACCAGGAAACATCGAGCGACCAGGAAGCCACGGACGAGTTTGCAGTGGATGCGGGCATGGACGAGAGCTTGATGACTTCCGAGGAGAAGCAGGCTCGGCTAGCTATCTACAGAGCGAACTACGATTGGATTGACATGGGAAGCGTGCACTACGGGTTCATCCAAAACGCGGATCGCTTTGGATTGAAGGACCGCACCAAAGAGTCTGTCGAATTCGTGGAGGTGATTCCCGGCACCGGTGTGGAACGCTGGCCGAATCAGGAACCGATCATTTACGAGCGTGAGCGAGTCAAGGCCTTTGAATTTGCCGGCACGCTGGACAATCGCATTGAACTGGAGCGACTCGAGTTCGCTAGCACACTCACGGTGGGGCAGTACCCGAAGGCCATTGAGTTCGCCTTCCGCTGCTTCTTGCTTCGTCACGAAAGTGCCTTGGCTCTGGACGTGGCCGAGGAGATGTTCAGCAAGGCCATTCAAGTGGTCGGCGACGACCCGGAGCCCGAACTTGGCGTCGCCGCCTGCGCGGAAGCCAGGTTTGAGTTCGAGCGCGCCTTCGGCATTTATGAAGGGTTGGTCAAAGGTAAGTTTGGTGATCACCCCGAAGTGCTGGCGCGCCTGGCTCAGCTAGAGAATCGCTTTCGCTTGACCGCACGCGCTCGCGAGCACTTCGAAATGGCGGAAGGATTCGGCCGCACTTCGTGGCTTGTGCAATGGCACTTCGGACGCTTCTTGCTCAGCATTGGAGATCCCGAGGGCGCCCTCGATCACTTGCGATTAGCGGTGGAGTTCGAACCCAAGCGAGCTGAGTTCACGGGTACGCGCGCGTTGATCCGGACGGACTACGCGGACGCGTTGGTGGCTGTTGGCCAACTGGATGAAGCACGAGCCTTGTACACCCGCGCACTACAGGTGAATGAGGAAGCCCAGCGCGCGATCGCTGGCTTGTTGAACGTGGATTACCTGCAAGGCACGGCCAGCAGTGGCGCCGAAGGTCTCGGCATCGAGGGCACGGAAGGTGCAGAGTTTGAACTCTTGGTGGCTCTCGGGCTTCAAGCGCTCGACGCGGGCGACTACGAAATCGCCAAGGAACGCCTGCAGTTGGCTGCCAGCGCAGACCCCCTGCGTGCGTACCAGCCCTGGCGGGCACTGTCGTACCTCGCGGAAGTCTCGGGGAACGCCAGCGAGGCACTCGAATACATTGAACGTGCGGAGGCCAACAATCCCTCCGATGTGTACAGCCTCTTTCAACGGGGTCGCATTCTGGCCCAGAGTGGTGATGCAGATGGAGCTATGGAGTCCCTGCGCAAAGCCCTCGACCTGGAACTCGATCTGGCGGATGCGCTGGCGGCGATCGGTCGGCTCGAGATGGAAGCCGGCAATTACGAAGCTGCGGAGCGCTTCCTTGAGCGTGCGACAAGCGTGGACAGCGGCCTGGCCCCTGCTTTCACGACGCGTGGTTTGAATGACTTGCATATGGACCGAGCCGAGAGCGCTCGCGGTCACTTCGAGCAGGCCCTGGTGCTTGCTTCTACGGACCCCGTCGCTGCGCTCGGTCAGGCATGGTGCGCCTATTCCTTGGGGGATCCCACGGAAGCCAAGACACTGCTACGTGAGTTTGAGGACTCTCGCCGCAACCTCGGCGAAGAGGATCCCTACCGCTTGTACGCATTGGCTCAGATTGAACGCATTGGCGAGTGGGAGCAAAAGGTCGTTTGGACCGACAACTTTGAGCGGCAAGATCTGCGCAATGGTTGGTTGGTCGATGAAGTGACCGACACCCAGCACTTCATGCGTGATGGCTCGGTTGTCCTCGAAGGGACCTTCGACAAGAGTGGTCGCACGAGATTGCGGCGTACCTACACCTCTGGTGACTTTGTCAGCCTCGAGGCAAAGATCACGATCAACAGCGCCAACACGGTGCGTGCAGGCATCTTCGTGGCCCTCGAACAACGGCGCGGTTCACGCTCCACCAACCAGACCACGGCGGAGATTACGCTCTCCCGTCACGGGATCGAAAAACAGCCGCAGTACCGTTCCATGAAGCGCGGCCGTGAAGACGCCGAGTACGTGGACTCCACTGTCATGAGTTGGGCGGACGGCCAAACCGTGACTTTGCGACTGGAACGCTACGGCGAGTCTTCCAAAACTGCCTTCCGCGTTTCTCTCGATGGCGTCTTGATCGCCGAACGAGTTCCCATGCCCTCCATCGGATCCACCACCCGTGAGATCGTGGTGGGGATCTTCGCCGAAGGCGAGCCGGGACGCACCGTCAGCATCCAAGTCGACGACGTGGAAGTCGTCAAGCGCGAGCGCTAACCCACCAATCGACAATGAAGATTCACGCTTCCAGGCGCACGCTCCAATGTTCCGGTCCCTCGCGGGCGGGCTTCACCCTACTCGAACTACTCGCAGTGATGGTCATCCTCGGCATCCTGATGACTTTCTTGGCGTTCCGTCTTGGAGGCCTGGGAGAAGCGGCGAATTACAACGTCACCGAGCAGTTCTTGAACCAGATTTCATTGGCAGCCAACAGCTACGAGGCCGAGACAGGGAATTACCCGAAGAGCAGTTGGGACTCAAGCTGGGGAGCAACACCCAACAAGACCAACCTGGGTGGTGAGATCCTTTGCGTTCAACTGTGGGGCAAGGAATTCGGTGGCACTGGCATCAGCGACGACCAACTTCGCAACAGCGATCAGGACGAAGCAAAAAAGGACATCACGACCCATGGCAACAACAGCTTGTTCGAGTTGATCGATGCCTGGGAGAACCCCATCGCCTACTTCCATCGCCAGGACTACGGTCGTGAGGACAGTTACATGACTCTGGACGACACGGGTGAGTGGGATGTGTCGGTGGTGAAGGCTCTCAAGAACCCAAAGACCAACAACTACTACAACCCGCGGGGCTTCCAGCTGATTTCGGCGGGGGAGGATGGGATCTTTGGCACCTTGGACGACATCCACAACTTTCGCATAGCCGAATAGGGGCGCATGCCGTGCAGGGTTTAAAGCGACATTTTGATGGGGGTTCCTGGGCGCTGGCCCGGGTGCGGCGCCGTGGATTGACGCTGATCGAGTTGCTGATGGTGATGGGCTTGATGGCCATGATGCTCGGACTCGGTGTCGGCGCCTTGACCTCGATTGATCTCGGTACTTATGGAGCAGGAAGCATGGTGCGCAGCACTTTGCGATCCACTGCCAACTGGAGCCGCGCCCGCCAGGCGCCCGCCCGCGTACGTATCGACTCTGCCACGGGCACGATGTTCGCGGAAGGTCTGACAGTGGTTGGGACTTGGCACTTCGAGAAGGTTCCCCTGCGAGGAGCTTTTGACTTGAATGGTGAACTGCGGGACGCGTTTCTGGTGGACGATGGATTCGTGGGCAAGGCGCTTAGCTTCAATGGCGCACCTCCCAACGCTTCGTACGAAATACCTGTTCAGACCGATCCGGCCTTCGCTTTGCAGGAAGGCTTTCAGTTCCAGTTTGTGCTGAGAGCCGAGGGCCGCAGTCGTGGAACTCTGATTCGGATTGGCGATACCATCAAGATCGAGGTCAATAGCGACCTTGGTTTGAAGATGTCCATCATGACCCAGCGCTTCGACCCCGAGTCGCAGCAGTTGAAGGCCGCCGGTAAGGCCGTGCTCGAAACTCCCCCCGGGGTACTCGCTGTCGACCAGTGGAGACACGTGCTTCTGACCTACGACCGGACACAACTCGCGATCTTTGTGGAAGGAGTGCGCGTGGCGGTGGTTGCGGAACAAGGTTCCGTGGCGGCGTCCAAGTCGAAGCTCGTCCTCGGCGGCGGTCAAACTCCTTGGGAAGGGTCCATCGACAATCTGGTGATCAACGCTGTGGGCGCCCAGGAAGAAGTGCAACTGCCGGATGGCGTGCAGTTCATGGAGGGCACTCCCAAGCAAATCGCATTCGGTCCCGACGGCGGCCTGGACCGTTCGATTATCAATGAGCCGATCCAGTTTGAGATCGAGTATGCCGACGGTCGGCGAGACACGTTTCGAGTGAACATGTACGGGACGATCGAATGAGAAGCATCAATCCCCACAGTCGTGGCCACGATGGCTTCGCCCTAGTGACCGTGATCTTGGTCCTGGCGGCGCTGCTCTTGCTCTGTACACCATTCCTGTTGACTGCCCGCAATGCAGACCAGGCTAGCCAGCAGCTCTTTCATCAAGCACAGGCGCGCATCGCTCTGGACAACGCGTCCACTCACGCTCGTGCCATCCTGCAGCGTTCGCACCCCAGCCGCGACGGGTCGCTCTACTCGGACAGCCTCGAAGAGCTACGCATTCGCACGGGTTTCCCAGAGGGCTTCCTCGATCCGCACGATGCCGAAGGGGTCATGTGGGATGTTCGTTCTGCGGACGTGGCCGGCAAGATCGACTTGGGGTCGGCGCCCCCCCAAGTGTTCGCGGCCATGCTGGGCAGCGCTTCGCGGATCGTGAAGCCCCTGGATAAGGAAGAGTCGAAGGAGATCCCGTTGTCTTCCACCAAGGGGCTCGATCCCAGCGGCCATGTTTGGATTGGCGGCGAGTTGATTCACTACGGGAAGATCGAGGGCAACACCTTGATGGACCTGGAGCGCGGAGTGGGTGCGCGCTACGACGCGGAAGACAACCCGCTGCCGGGTCCCAAGCCCCCCATTGCCCACGGCATCGGTAGCAATGTGATCGAGCAGCGCGCCATGGCGCCCGTGGAGTGGCGGCTGTTTGAGGGGGATGTTCGGGAATTCGATTCCATGGAGCAGTTTCAGGAAGCGAATCTGTACACCCTGCCCAAAGAAGGGTTCCGTACCGAACACTACGATGCCATTGAGCGCATGGGGTCGCCCTATGGGGGAGTGGCAGCGGGCAGTCGCTGGCAAAGAGCGGCGCGCATGGTTTCCTCCGCCGAAGCGGAAGTTGATGATAACTTGCAGGTAGATTCCGCCCGCTGGTTTTCACAGGGCAGCACGATTCTGATTCGGGGTCGCGGGACAGGAGAAATGGCGGTGGTGCGCGAGGTCTCGGGTGGCGGAACCATCTACCTGGATCGCGCGCTTCAATTTGACTACGACGCGTACGAGGCTGAAGTGTCGGTGCTCTCCAGGCGCCCGGTCAACATCAACACGGCCAGCACCGAAGTGTTGGAGGTTTTGATGACGAACCTCAAGCTCAAGGGCCGCAACGAACGCATCACTGGCGGAGAGGCCAGGCAACTCGCCGAGCTAATCGACGAGTCGAGGCCTTTCGATGGCTTGGAAGACTTCATGGAACGCATTGTGTTGCCTGCGGCAGGCATCGAACCGCTTCCGAATGACGCGCCCGTCGTTCCGGATGCCTTCGCTAGCGGAGCAACGGGGGGCTTGATCAGTCCTTTCGATGGCGTGGCACTCTTCCGCAATGCGCTCAACGCGAATGACATTGCCCTTGAGTTCTCGACCATGCCGTTCTGTTTCACATCGAACAATGTCTACGATTTGACGCTGCGGGCGGTCATCAATGCTTCCAGCGGTGTGGAGCGCTTCAGTGCCGAACGCGAAGAGACTCAGGTGGCTATTCCGCAGGAGGAATTGACCCACGTCTGGGCAACGCAAAAAGACTACGACGACATGTTGCGACTCGGCCGGGAGGCTCCCTACTGGTCAACCGGTCCCGAGGCCACCTCGCGTCACGACCCCGCTGGCTCTCAACCGCCGACACGTATGTGGGCGTACCTCGGAACCTACGAGGGTGAGGTGTACGTGCCTGGCGTGGCCGTGAGTCAGCAGACGGCGCAGTTGGAGGACGCTCCCACTCCCGAGCACATCTATCCGCAAGTGGGTAGCGCCGATGGTTACGCTCAGTTGTTCCACACGCAGGTGGACGAGAGCGCTGATCCGGAGAAGCAGGGCCGCATGCTTCACTTCACCCATGAAACGGAAGACCCCGAAGGGCATTACCTGCCCAGCGGCACAAAGACGTTCACTCCCGACGATCCCATGGTCCGTTGGGATCCCCAAGGGACTGGGCTCTTGCGTGGCTTCGAATTCTCGTGCTGGGTGAAGCCTCGCTCCCTGGCCGATGCCCACCTGTTGGACGTGGGCGGATCTTCACTTGACGCGGATCGCGTGTCGCTCCTCTTTGAGAGCGGCGACCTGGTATTGCGCTACCTGGACGCGGGTGGTGACCATCAGGACACGCCAGGCTTCCGCGAGTCTACGGAGTTGCGCTATGCACTCGGCAATGATGGCACCAGTCCCGGCTTGCCCGTGGATGTTTGGAGTCACATTCAGGTCGACGTGCGCGGGTCGAGGCCAAGCCAGATGATGATGCTGGTGAATGGTTTGGCTCATGGCGTGCGTAGTTTGGGCCTGACGCGTTTGACTGCTGCTCTCTCCGACACTGGCTCCACGATCCAGGTGGAGTCAACGGAGGGCTTCCCGCCCCGGGGCGTGGTTCGCATTGGCGACGAATTGATCGAGTACACCTTGGGTAGCGGAACGCTTGAAGCTGCCTTCATCGCGACTGGGCCCGACGCGGGCTTTGGGGGTCGCAATGCTCGGACGCGCTGGACCATTGAGGACCAGCCGACGCCGTTCAACTTGGGGGCCCTGGACATGAATCATCCGCTCGACGCCCAGGTGGAGCTATACGGCTACGCACTCATGCTGGTGCAAGACACCACCGCCGGGCAATCCGCCATGTCCGACAGTCTCGGGATCTTTCGGGTGGGCGTGGTGAATTCCGTCGAAGGAACGGGCAATGAGTTTGGCGAACAGATCAGTGTGCTCGGAACATTCGGAGCCTTTCCGATCGGCACGGGGATTCGACCGAACGCCGGCATCACCGGATTGAATCTGGGAGTTGCCGAGACGCCGGACGATGAAAATGCGGATGTGGGCGCGGTCATGGAGGCGTTCAACAAATCGGGAGGGTACGCGTGCCTGATGCAAGCGCGCTTCGGTCCTGACTCCGACGGCATCCAAATTGGTGGATGGGAAGTTGTCCGCTACAGCGGTTGGACCGGCACCACCCTCGATGTCGTGGCTTGGGGGGATGGCGTGCCGGAGTTAAACAACTTGCCCCTGATGCCGAACAACAGCAACGATGGTGGCGGCCGGCGCACCTTTGTCGTGAGGTGGGGTGCGGTCACTATTGGCGGGATCCCCGCAACAGACATTCACACGGGCCGCTTGTTCGTCATGCCGATTTCCCTGGCCGTCCCCGGAGGCACGAACGCTTTCCTCCAACCGGCGGCGGGGGTTCCCCAGTACGCGCAGATCACGGAACTGGGCTCGGGGGACATGACCGAGTGGGTGGCTTACAACACGATCGTGAACTCGGCCGGTGGCCAGCTTGTTCGCGACGATCCGCAGGCACTCGACGAAGCGCGCTTGATGGTGATCGGCGCCCGGGTCGAGGAGCTTCCTGATGATCCTGGTCCCGGAGGTGGCGGTGGCGGCACCGGAGGAGGCGGCACGGGCGGCACCGGTGGACAATCGATTGCTGGACCTTCCATGGCCATGTCCGCTCCTCCTGCGACAAGTTCGCCCGCCGCAGTGCCGCTTCTTGGCAGCCAGTGGGAATCGAAGCTTGGCGAGATGGAGGACGAGGATTTCGTGATCTCCCGCTCAGTGCGAGAGGCCTTCCAATTCCGTGGCGTGCTCGGAACTTTTTCGCACGCCCACGCCACGGGTACTCCCGTGCTTCCAGTCTTCCGTGCTTCAGACTCGGGTCTCAACGCGGGCAGACCGGGACGATTCGACCCTGTCTTCTTGGTGGAGGCCAACTTCAATCACTTGGGTTGGCCAGTGACCGTGTACCGCGGCTACTTGGCTCCGCCCGACCAAGAACGTCACACTTGGGTCGCAGGACAGACTCCTGCTGATGCGCCCAGCCTCGGCCCTGCGAGCCTCATCAGTACCGTTGGGAGTGCAAATCACTCCTATTACTTCACCTTGAATAGCGCTGCGCCCGCCCCCGTCGCCGCTGGTTCATTTGCAGGAATTGCGGGGACCGTGGACAGTCGTGCGATTGGTCGCGTGTTGAGTTTCCCTTCCGGCGAGCGAGCCCGCGATGTCCGCACCGTAACGGTCGGCAGTGCGTTCGACGGCTCCAGCATCGCAGATGTGCTTGTGGATGAAGTGGCTTTTGGAGCCACCGAGTTCGGGATGAGAACTGCCGGGATATCTGACCCGGAGTCCGTGCAGGCTGCGCAACTCGTGCTCGAAGAGGACTTTCCGGAGACCAGTGGCGCGAGCGTGATCAATGTCTTTGGCAGTGCGATTCGCCTTCCCATGGACACCATCGGCTCGGTCTACGATTACTTGGGCGATCTCGATAGCGACGGTGGGCTCGTGCGCATTGGTGAGGAGATTCTCGCCTACGAGTCTCTGGACATTCCCGCGGGCAAACTGACCGTGGCTGTTGCAGGCCGGGGGCTTCTGGGTACAAGCGAGGGCAACCACGAACTCGGGAGCAACGTCACGTTCCTCGATTCTTTCAACGTTGCCATTCTGTCCGGTGGTGTGGGACCGACGGACGCGACCTTGCCGGTTGGGAGTACCTCGGAATTCCCGCGGGAAGGAACCGTCTTGATCGGGCGCGAGCTGATCCACTACACCCGAATCGCCAACGGTGGGCTCGACATGCCCCGCTCTTCCAAAGAGGCGGGCCGCATGGACGGCCGCGGCGACGGTATCTTCCGCGGCCGCTACGGCACCATCCCCGAGTCGCACTCGGCGGGCGAGCCCGTGATTCTGTTCCCCATGCGTTATTGGGATCGCTGGGCAGATCAGGTCGATGGGCCTGAGTTGGCTTACTTCGGAATTGAGATCAACCAGCCCGCGGCTTTCTGGAAGCAGTTCAGCTGGTCGGAACAGGGCGTTGGGCTCTCCGGTGTTGGACTCGGCATCTTGATGCGAACGGATCGTGACGTGCCTTGGGACGCTGATCCTGACGCCACGGACGGGCTCGAACTCTTCCACTCCGGAGAGGGTGACGTAGAGACTTGGATCGGGCATCAATCGCCCGGTGTGGAATGGCGAGTCTTCGTGGAATACACAGCGGGAGCTTTCGATGCGGAGACTGGCATGGGCCACGCCTGGCGCACCAGTCCTCGACTCGACAATTTCATTGTGGATTACCTAGGGCCGGCCATGACCCTACGGAGCGTGGAACGATGAAGCTCAAGAGGATCTGTAAGGTAGGTGGTCAAGCGACCGGCTTCACCTTGATCGAGCTGGTGCTCGCCTCGGGGCTATTGGCCATCCTGATGATCGGCGTCTTTGCCTTGATCGATGGTTCGCTCTCCCTCTGGCGTCGAACAGAGACACGCCGCAACTTGACAGAACAAGGAAGCGGTGTGATGGAGCTTCTGTCCCGCGACTTGCGCGCCCTCGACGGGGGATCGCGCGGCGACTTGTTGGTGGAGTGGGTGCAGTTCGACACAGACGGGGATGGCCTCAAAGAAATGGGGTGGCCTCGGATGCGCTTCGTGCGTCAGGCTTCCCGCGCAGAACTGACTCGCATGTTCCCAACTGTGATCGAGGAAGAGACCAAGAGCGCCGAAGAGACGCCGGGCCAAGAAACCCCCGCGGCTGCCGTTGACCCCATCAGCGGGCCCGGCTTGATCGAAGTCTGCTGGGCCGTGGTTCCCATGAGCAAGAAGGATCCCGAGCGCCGTAGTGAGGGCCTGCTCTATCGCGGAGCCCGCTTGCTTAATGGGGCGGGGGAGTCCTTCTTCGCCAAGTCGTTCATTCGCGGCGATGGAGCGCCGCGCGTGGAAGAGCTAGACGAGGTCACCGGCGGCTTACTATGGATCGAGCCTTTGCTGGCGACTCAGACATCCATCGTGCACAACGATTGGGAGCTTGGCACCCAACCGGATCAAGTCGTGTCTTCATGGGACGCCTGGGTGAGTGGTCGACCAGACGACTCCGTCCACAGCTGGAATGCGGCCAGCCGGCACATGCCGTTGGCCAAGGATCGAGCGCTGCTTCCACGACGCATTCGAGTCGCTCTCGAGTTTGAACGGGATGTGGATCGCCAGCGCAGGCCCAAGAGTGCCCAAGTGATCGAACTGACCGACGTGGGCTTCGACGTGGACGATGGTGAGCGTCTTCCCGACCCCGGCGCTTTCATCAAGATCGAAGGCGAGTGGATGGAGGTGTTGCGCATCACAGGCGATCGCGTGACCGTCAAGCGCGGACAACGGGGCACCCAAACCGTGATGCACGACCCGGGGCTGCTGGTGCACTGGGGATTGCCACTCATGCGCGAGGTGCCCGTGGCGCTCTACCGGGAGGATTGGGACCTGTGAGAGTGCAAATCAATCGCTCTGCAACGGGCCGTGGTGGCTTCACCATCGTCGAGGTCTTGCTCGCTATGGCCATCCTGCTGATGGGATCAGTAGCGATCATCGCTTTCCTCACCTTTGGTGGGGCCACAGCTAGACACGCACAATTGCGAACCCAGGCGGCCCTGGCGGTGGAAGCCGTCGTGGCTGACATTGATCGCAATATATTCCCTTATGAGGACGGTGAGCTCGGAGAGCCCGTTGACCTCATGCAGCGTGCTGTTCCCGGTACGCGAGGCGTGGTTTACAACGCCAAGGCTTTTGCCAACCCGGAGCTCGAGAGCGAGTACCGGATCGACATCGAGATGACCTGGGAAAGTGCTGGCATGAAGCGCAGCAAGACGTGGTCGATGTTGAAAATCAAAGAGCTCCCGTTTGGGGAGCGCTTGCGTAGGGAATTCATCGAACAGTCCGGTGGATTCAAGAAGAGTAGCTCCCAGGCCGCCAATGGCGGCGGAGACAAGTGATGAAGAACCATTTTCAATTGGATCGTATGTTCAAGCCTTTCCTCGGCCTGTGTTTGATGTTGATGCTCTCCGCGATGGGCTGGGCTATTCCCAGCCAAGGCGATGTGCTGATGATCAAGCTTCGTGGTGGACTTTTTCAGTGGGGAACCATCGAAGAGCACACCGCCGACACTTTGACCTTTCGCCGCATCGATACGGGGGGCGTCGTGATCGTGCCCTGGTCCTTGGTTGAGCCGGTTCAGGAGCTCGAGCTACGGACGCAGTTTGGGTATGTGGATCTTCGTGGTGACGAGATCATGATCACTGCCGAGAAGCTGATCTTGCGTGACGGTCGGGAGATCATCGGACTACTCAAGGACCGGACAGACACCATGTTCATCTTCTTGACCCAAGGCCGTGTGCTGCAGATTCCCAAGGCACTGGTCAAGGATCAT
>JBLIMI010000008.1:0-18002 GCA_047638655.1 Minisyncoccia bacterium
AACTCGGATGGCGTTCCGGACATCGTGATCGCCGCAGGCCGTGATGACACGGCTGGCGAGTCCGCTGGCGCGGTCTACATTTTCTACGGAGCGAGCGAGGATGAAGTTCTTCAGGACTCGGCCGCTTCTGCATCCGACGTCGTCGTGCTCGGTGCCATGGAAGGGGATCGCCTCGGTTCTTCTCTCGCCACCGGCGATGTGAACGCCGACGGACACACAGACCTCGTCATCGGCGCACCCCGCTCCGACAACGGGGCTCAAGACGCAGGTGAAGTCTTGATCTTCCTTGGCCCCTTGCCCGAGTCAGCTAGCTTGTCCGCCGCAGACGCGGACATCATCCTCACGGGTGAAGGGACCCGTGCTGGCGCCTGGTACGGAGTCATGGGCGACCTCTTCGGTTCAGCCATCGCCTTGGGCGACCTGGACGGGGACGCCGTGCTCGATATCTGCGTGGGCGCACCCGGCGCTGACCTCTACGTCGGCGAGTCCGGCGAAGTCGAAGACGCTGGACGTGCTTACGTGTTCACGGGCGGCGGATTGCTGGAGAGCATGAGCGCCGACCAGGCCACAATGATCGTGGAAGGTGGCAAAGAAAGTGATGAACTGGGCTCTGACGTGTGCCTGCTGGACATCAACGCTGACGGCCTCGCGGACCTCGCTGCCGGCTTCGACGTGGCCCTGAGCGGTGCCAACCACCGCGGTTCGGTCGCGATCTTCACGGAGCTCGTGACCTCGGCGAGCATCGAGCAAGCGGACATCGTGATCACTAGCCTCGAGAACGGCGACCTCTTCGGAGGCGCGTTGAGCTGTGGCGACATCAACGGTGACGGTGCCGAGGACATGATCATTGGGGCTTCGGGCAGCAACGCCTTGGGCTCGGTCACTGGACGAGTCTACGTCTTCCTCGGAGCAGAGAGTTTTGACAGCCGTTTCGCCGACGCCGCCGATGTGATCTTCAGCGGTCAAATTTCGAACGCGCGCTTTGGCTCTGAACTGGCCTCCGCGGACGTGAATGGAGACGGCATCGACGACACTCTCGTCGGCGCACCGTTCACTTCCTACGCGGCAACTTGGGATGGCCAGGTCTTCGTTTTCTTCGGTAACGAGGCTCCGGTGGACACCGTTGCTTACCATGGTGACGTTGTGATCACTGGCGAGTCCATGAACGGCGAACGTTTCGGCAGCTCGATCGAGGTTCTCGATTGTGATTCAGACGGAGTTGCGGACCTTATGTCCGCAGCCACCGGTCACGGTGGTTTGTCCGGTCGCGTTTACATGTTCCACGGCGAGGAAGGCCTCTCCGATCAAGGCGCAGATAGCGACGACTTGACACTCACCGGCGAGAGCGAAGGAGGAAGCTTCGGCTCCTCTATCTCTCGCGGGAAGTAGGCGATACACCAACAACAAATAGGGCCCGGAACGCTTTTGCGTTCCGGGCCCTATTTGTTGTCCGCGAGGTCTATTCCCAGACCGCGTCGCGATTGAGGAAGGTGCGCACGGCACCTGCATCGGGCCGCGCTTTGGTGGCGCCGCAGATGACGCTGATGTCAACCTTGCCATCGCCGTCGATGTCGCCGAGAGCGGCACGCCCGCCAGCGATCGTGCCCTGCAGGATGCCCTTGCCGGTGAAGTTGCCCTGGCCGTCCCCGAGGTAGATGCCGGCGCCAGACCCTGGCCCGATCACGAGCAGGTCGCTGTGGCCATCGCCATCAAAGTCCTCGGCGAGCACGTCCGAGAAACCATTGCCGGAAGGCAGACCACTTCCGAACGCTTCCCAGGACTCGGCCTCCTCGTTCCAGCGCAGCACGCCGAGCGTGTTGCGTTGACTCTCGGGAGAAAATTGGCTGCAGAGCCCGCAGAAGGCGACCTCCATTGTGCCGTCTCCATCCACGTCGATCGGAAGGAAGGAGCGCAGGGTGTTCCCCATGTTCTCGGGCGGGGGAGGAAGGCCCTTGGAACGATCTTTCAATTCGATTTCGCCCTCAGCCGTCAAATAGGTCATGAGGAGCAGGCAGCTCCATTCCCCTGTTATGAAAATGTCATCGAGGCCATTCCCATCGATGTCGAACAATTCAATCTGGCTACCGCAGCGGCTTTTGCCCGTGGTGTTGCGTAGGTCGGGCTGGTAGACGAAAGTCCCGTCCCCTTGTCCTAGGTGAACTCCAAGGGCCCCTGCACGGCGTTCGGGGAACTGCGGAAGGGTGACGGCGTCCAAGTGATCGTCTCCGTTGAGGTCCCCGAGGGCCACGTCCAAAGAGAGGAATGGGAACTCTTGATCGCTCTCGACGGCAGTCCAGCCCATCTTGCCGTCGTTGAGGAAGGCGTGCAGGCCCTGCTTGTGGGCAGCAAACAGCAAGTCCTGGTCACCGTCGCCGTCGAGGTCGCCAGAATCGCTTCCACCGTACATGAGATTGTCGGGTAGGCCCTCGCGCATCGGCTCCCAGGTCTCCCCGGGGGCGGAGCGCCAAACGTTGAGGCCGTTCTCTTCGCGATTGGAGGCGATCAGGTCGGCCTTGCCATCGCCATCCAGGTCCTTCAGGAGGGGGTGTTCCCGCCAGGTGCCCTCCCTGGGCAGGCCCAGGGAGTTGTTCTCAAAGGCCAGGTCGGGCAGGGACTGCGAGGAACGCTCGTTTCGTTTGGGCTCGGAAGCGCTGCCGACGAGTTCTTCGAAGGTCTTGCCCACCTCGGGGCTTGAGTCTTCGCTGGACTCCTGGGACTCCTGGGACTCCTGGGACTCCTGGGCGCACCAGGCGAGCGAAATGGCGCCAAGGGCGAGGAAAGGGAGAGTGGGGGACAGCTTGAAGCCGGATGATTGCAAGGTCATAGAAGGGACTATCGGTGAATTCGGGTCGGGGATCCAAGGAATCTGGGGGGCCTGTCCATGGAATAGGGAAGTGAGAAACTCTGTACGTGCGGGGATTGATCGAGCGCCGAAGGAAAACAGGGAATACCCTTGTTTTGCGCTTGCGGTAAGCCTCGCTTCAGGGTGAAATGCGTCTTCCTGGAAACGAGGCTCGGAGTCTATACGAGTCCAACGGTCCGGGTCTTTTGACAATCCCATCATTGCAGGGCTTTCTAAAAAAAGTCTTGCCTGTTTGCTTCGATGGATGATATGCATCATCCTTCGAAACCAGCAGTGCTGGGGACCTAGCCACCCTGAATTCAAGAATCCGCAACCCAAATAGGGCCAGTAGGAGGAGAGGAGGAAAGGAGGAAAGGTCAAAGCAACCACTTTTCTTAACATTGTGTGTGCTTCGGCTCGTCAACTTTTTCGGCGAGTCGATAACGAGTGTTACCTAGGCTTCAACTCCTTCCCAGAGAGAGCATCATGAGATTCCACAAAATCGCCCTTACCGGGCTCACCGCTATCGCCGCCCTTGGAATGGCTTCCGAGGCCGTCGCTGGTGGACGCAACCCTGGCAGCCTTCTGCTTTACCCTGAGTTCAACAACCGTATGGGCGATGTGTCCGTGCTGACGGTCACCAATGTCGACGACGCTAACAGCGTTGACGTTGAGTTCGTCTACATCGGTCGTTACTCGCAGTCTGGCGAGACTGTCTACTGCGCAGAGTTCAACCGGACTGAGACCCTCACTCCGAATGACACCCTGACCCTTCTTACCAACTACCACAACCCCGGGATGGAGCAAGGCTTCGTCTACGCTTTCGCTCGCGAAGGTGTTGCGAACCCGGTTCTTCACAACGGCCTTATCGGCAACGTGATGACCATCCAAGGCTTCTCTGGCGTCGAGTACTCGATCAACGCAGTGTCTTACGCTGGTATCGATCCCACCGACGACGGCAACGGTCTTCGTGACCTTGACGGTTCGGAGTACGAAGGTTCTCCCGCTGAGATCCAGATCCCCCGTTTCTTCGGGCAAGGCAACTACTTCATGAGCGAGCTGGTCCTGATCGGCCTCTCCGGTGGTGCCAAGTTCGAAACGACTGTCGACTTCTTGATCTACAACGACAACGAAGAAGTCTTCTCTGCAGAGCACAGCTTCTACTGCTGGGATCGCATTGCCCTCGAGCAAGTTAGCCCCCTTGTCCGCAACGACTTCTTGCGCGACAACACCAACCACGACCTCAGTGAGGTTCTCGGCCACTCGAGCCTTGAGTCTGGCTGGATCCGTATGTGGGGTGCTATCGCCTCTTCGACCAGCACCGACATTGCCGACCCGGCAGTCTACGGTGTCCTGATCGAGCGCATCGGCACCCTTGGTGGCGCTGATCTTCCTTTCGAGACTGGTGTCAACCTGAACGGCAAGCTTCTGGCTCGCAGCAACGACGGCACCTTCTAGTCCTGACTCCCTTAAAGGGAATCAGACTCAACGGATCGAGACCCGCCTAGGCGGATCAATCCTGACGAGGCTCTGCTAAACAGCAAAACCTGACAGGAATTGAGGGCTTTCAAACGCCCACTTCGATCTGACGAGATAGATTTCGGGGAGCCAAGTGGTTAAACCACTTGGCTCCCTGCTTACGTTTCCAGGAGGAGATTTCCCGGAACGGATTTCAGAATGCGACGAAGCGCGCTCTTCGAAGAACAAGGTGTGACGTACAGCGCGACTCACACCACACAAATGCTCCGCCGAGTCGGAGATGCAAGACACGCCATGAAACTTCACCCCATGATTGTCGGCCTCGGATTCGCGGCAGCGACACTGCTCGCTGCCTGCGGCGCCGGTGTTTCCGCCACCGCCCCCGCCACCGGAAAAACCGCTGCCACGAGCGCGGGCACTAAGCCTGCAGCTGTCCTGGCGGTCGAGCCGACCTTGGACACCCTTCCGGCACGCAGCGTGGCCCGTTGGGAGACCGTGGTGGCCGTGGATTGGATCCAGGCCTACGAGTTCCTTGATCCCACGATTCGTCAGTTGCAGCCCCTCGGGCAGTACATGGCGGGCAAGGAAAACCACGAGTACCGCAACCCGTCCGCGCCCCTTGTGATCGGCTCTGACGGCGAACTTGGGTACGTGGAGCTCTCGGTGCTCTGGGAGCCCCATCATCCCATTCTGCAAACCGTGGCCAACGCCCCGGATGACATGACCGACGAACTCCACATGGTGGAGACTTGGCGTTGGGATGCGGGGGAGTGGTACTTCGTCAAGAACGAGCGGGCGCCCGACTTCCACAAGGAGCACCCGGGGCTGAAGCCAGTCCAGCCCAAGTAAGCCTTTCAGGTTTCGACACGACTGAGGAGAGGGGGTTAGGGGAGCCATGCAAGGGTACCCTCACCCCCCTCTTCGTAGGTTGCGTAGGGGGGGCTAAGCGGCCGATAGATACCGGGGCGATTGCGCTTTCTTAGATCCGGGCCTTCTTGCGCCAGGTTTTTTTCTGAGAGCAGAGAACTAGAGTTGATTTCTGGCCGCAATCATGGCGCAATACTCC
The DNA here is from genome assembly GCA_047638655.1 of Minisyncoccia bacterium. GTDB lineage: Bacteria > Planctomycetota > UBA1135 > UBA1135 > JABACD01. The sequence continues at coordinate 5,388 of JBLIMI010000008.1, forward strand.
CTCGACAAGTAATTTGTCGAACGTGCGTCGCACATCCAACCGCCATGGAGCCGGATACCTTTCTTCCGGACAAAGTGGCGGTAGAAGGAGGATGGGCGGCACGTCGAAAGCCTGCGAAGGGGTGGACCGAAGGCTTTCTTGGAGGAGTATCCACCGTGGTAAGTACAACATGATTCACCGCTTTGTCATCGTCGGCCTAATGCTCGCTACGTTCTCTAGTAGTGCGCTTGCAGTCCAAGGACGTAACCCCGGCAGCTTGCTGCTTTATCCCGAGTTTGATAACCGCATGGGTACGGTGTCGATCTTGTCCGTCACGAATGTTGACGTCGACGAGACTCACGACCCCATCGATGTGGAATTCGTTTACGTCGGCCGTTTCGACGGCCCCGACGGAAACGATGCTGGTTGCCTTGAATTCAACCGCACGCAGACTCTGACCCCGGCGGACACGTTCACGTGCCTGACCAATTTCCACAATCCGGGGCAGGAGCAGGGCTATGTGTTCGTCTTCGCCAAGGACGTGGACACGGGTGTTGCCAAGACTCACAACTACCTGACCGGTAGCGTGATCACCGTCAACGGCTTCGCCAACTTCGAATTCAGCGTCAACCCGATCTCCTTCGAAGGCATCAACTCCGACAACGGAGATGGTGACATCCTTCTGGACGGCAACGAGTACTCCGGCGTCGCCGGCCAAATCGTGATTCCCCGTTTCCTCGGGCAGACGGGTCAGCGCCGCAGTGAACTGATCATGATCGGTTTGACCGGCGGCCGTGATTTCAACACGATCGTGGATTTCCTGATCTTCAACGACAACGAGGAAGTCTTCTCTAGCGAGTACACCTTCCGTTGTTGGGATCGGGTCTACCTGGAAGAGATCTCATTGATTTTCCGCAATGACTTCCTGGCCAACTGGACCAATGACGATCCCAATGAGATCGTTGGTCAAAACAACGTGGAGACCGGTTGGATGCAAGTGACCGGACATCTGGCATCGGACCAGAACGTTTCGATCCCGGACCCCGCTGTGTACGCCGTGCTGATCGAGCGCGTCGGCAACTTAGGCATGAGTGACCTTCCCTTCGAAATGGGAACCACTCGTACCAACGGTGTTCTGTACACCGTGCCTACGGGCAACTAGAAGCCGTAAACGTCGAGTTGCGCGGCTCTCTTTGTGCTGCGCAACTCGAGACTTCTCTGTTGTGTAGGCTACCGATTCAATTGAATCGGGGCGTGATCCGAGGGCAACATGGACTTGCCTGGGGGATTCCTTGTCTGGTTTTTGCCAAGACCAAGGCCCACGACGTGGCGGGCGATTTTTGCCTAGCCGGGTGGCTGCCCACCCTGATCCGTCACTTCGCCCTATTTCAATAGGCAGGATCTGACACCCTCAATCGCTTCTCTGGTGTTTGGAAGGAGGCGCCAGAGTCGCCACTCGTGAGCTAGCCGCTCTTGGGCAATTGTCCTGGAGCGGCTTCTTCGTGACCCAACATTCATCCGAGCTGCTTTTTGCTCCCCCTGACTCCAACCGTTCGCTGCAATGCATTCCATGACGTGGACGGATGATGAATTGCGCGCGAGCCTGCGCTCGAAATTTGGCTTCGAGGACTTTCGGGGGCCGCAGCTGGCCATGGTGCGTGCCGTCTTGGACGGTAAGGACACCTTGTTCACGCTGCCCACAGGGGGTGGAAAATCTCTGGTGTACCAGTTGCCGGCGGTGCTACTGGATGGTTTGACCCTGGTCGTGAGCCCGTTGATTGCCCTCATGAAGGACCAGGTGGATGGCTTGCGGGCCAAGGGCATCGCCGCCGCCGAAATCAATTCCTCCATCGCTCCGGCGGAGCGCAGCAAGCGCCTGAAGGCGGCGCAACGGGGGGAGCTGGACTTGCTGTTCGTGACCCCCGAACGCTTCCGAAGTCCCACCTTCCTTGCGGTGCTCGAGCGCTTGAAAGTCTCGCGACTGGCCATCGATGAGGCCCATTGCATCAGCCATTGGGGCCATGACTTCCGGCCGGATTACCACCGCCTCGGCCTCTACCGCAAAATGCTGGGTTCGCCCCCGACCATCGCCATGACGGCCACGGCCACCGCCGCGGTGGCGCAGGACATCATCGAGTCCCTGGAGTTGATAGAGCCTGTGGTTCAGCGTGGCGGTATCGAGCGCGAGAACCTCTTCTTGGCTTCCACCCAGGTCTTCCTCGAAGAAGACAAAGTTCCCCTGCTGGCGGAGCGCATCAGCGCCACGGGTGGGCCAGGCATCGTCTACTCCGCACTCATCCGCGATCTGGAGCGGCTGCACGAGGAGTTGCGCCGGCAAGGCATTCACTCCCTGGTCTATCACGGCAAGCTCTCCGGCTCCGAGCGGCGCAGGATGCAGGAGCGTTTCATGGCCTCGGACAACGAGGTGGTGCTGGCCACCAACGCCTTCGGGATGGGCGTCGACAAGGCCGACATTCGTTTTGTATTGCACGCACAGCTCCCTCGCACCCTCGAGTCCTGGACCCAGGAAATTGGACGCGCGGGGCGTGACGGGAAGCCTTCCCTGTGTGAGCTCATCTATTTCGAAGAGGACGTGGCCATCCAGCAGAACTTCATCCAGTGGGCGAACCCTTCCCGGGAGTACTTGGTGGGGGTCTACGAGGTCTTGCGAGGTTGGGGCGAACGACTGCAAGCCAAGGACCTCGACGACCTGCGCGATGAACTCTTGATCAAGAACCGCGGGGACAACCGGGTTTCCATCTGTCTCAAGTGGCTCGAAGTTCTGGGGGTCACGAAGGGTTCCTTCGAGGGTCACAACTTTGCGTTGGCCACCGAATTCGATCTGGATGAGTTGCCCGACTTCGTGGGGAGCGAGGGCAAGTTGCGCGCCGATCTCGAAGGCCTGCTCGCCATGGTGCGCTTCGCCGCCGGGACAGAGTGTCGGCGCCTGACCTTGCATCGGCACTTTGGCTTGCCGGAGACGGACGAGCCCTGCGGCACTTGCGACGTGTGCGCCCAGGCACCGGAGTGGCGCGCGGCGCACTTGGCGCAGCGCCCAAGTGAGCTGTCGGAGGGCGGTGTGTCGCTGGCCAAGGACGAGTCCGCCCCTGAAATTCAGCGCGGTGACTGGGTGAAAATCGGTGGGCGCGGCCTGGCCCAGGTGCTGAAGGTCGACGAATCCGGCGGCCGTGTGAGGTTGACAGTCGAGGACAGCCGTGGGCTCAAGCGTCGCACCGTGGACACGGCTCGAGTGCGAGTCGAGCGCATCGAGTAGACCCCGCTCAGTCCGAAACGTAGGCAGCGACCCGCGCCAGGAAGAGAGGGCCCAAGTCCGCCGCCTTTTTCTCGCCCACTCCTTTCAATTCCAACAGCTGCGCTTCGCTGGAGGGTTTGGTGGCGGCCATCAAGGCCAATGTGCGATCGTTGAAGATCAAGTAGGGGGGCACTCCGCGTTCGCGGGCCAGATCGCGTCGGAACTCTCGCAAGTCCTCGAAGAGCCCTTCGTCCGGCGTCAGGCCCGCATCGAGTGCGTCAGAGACCGCCGCTTTGCGCCGTTTGCGACCGCTGGCTTTCTGGGTCTGGGACACGTAGAGTTCGATCTCTCGTTCCCCCTTGAGCACCTCGACGCCGGTTCGTGTGAGGTAGAGCGTGGGGTATTGGCCGCCCGTGGCCGCCAAGAGTCCGTGGCCGGTGAGTTGTTCGATCCAGCCGCGCACTTCACCCACGCTGTGGCCCTTGAGCAGGCCATGGGTGGGCAGTTGGTCGTGCCCGGTGGACCGCAAGCGCTGCGTGTCCGCTCCGCGCAGAACGTCGGTGATGTGGGCCGCGCCGTAGCGTTGGTCGCAGCGGATGACGCAGGACAGAATTTTCTGAGCGAGCACGCGACTGTCGTCCACTCGTTCCAATTCGCCCAAGCAGACGTCGCAAGCGCCGCAGCCTTTCTCTTGCATTTCGGCCGAAGGGCGCTGACCGAAGTACTCGAGCAGAAAGCGGTGACGACAGGTGGCGCCCGTCGCGAAGCCAAAGATGTGCCCCAGGCGCTTGACGCTGGCTTCGCGTTCCTCGTCCGCCGTAGAGACGCCGCGTTCGGTGGCCTCCTGGGCGGAACGTTCCATCAGGTGCTTCCAGTTGTGGTAGTCGGAGCCGGAGTGGAAGAGAGTGCACTCGGCGGGCAAGCCATCTCGGCCCGCGCGTCCGGTTTCCTGGCTGTACTGCTCGACGCCCTTGGGCAGGCTCCCGTGCACTACGAAGCGCACGTCCGTGCGGTCGATGCCCATGCCGAAGGCGACCGTTGCGACCACCACGTCGATACGTTCGCTGGAGAAGTTGTTCTGCACCTCGGTGCGCCTTCTGGCCGGCAACCCAGCGTGGTAGGGCTCGCAACGCACGCCCTTGTCCGCCAGATTGGAAGCCAAGTCCTCCACGTTCTTGCGGGAGAGGCAGTAGACGATGCCCGCTTCTCCTTCGTGCCGTTGGATGACTTCCATCACCTGATCCGTCAGGTTGCGGCGTGGCTTGACGCGGTACGTGAGGTTGGGCCGGTCGAAGTCGCCCACGAGCAAGTCCGGGCTGCGTAGACCGAGTTGTTCGCAAATGTCCCGCTGCACCGCGGGGGTGGCGGTGGCGGTGAAGGCTTGGATCGGCAGGTTGGGCCGGCGCGCCCGCAACTCGCCGATTTGGCGATACTCGGGGCGGAAGTCGTGGCCCCAGTGGCTGATGCAGTGGGCCTCGTCGATGGCCATCGAGACCAGGCCGTATTCCTCGAGGCGCTCGAAGAAGCCATCCATGGCCAAGCGCTCGGGGGCGATGTAGAGCAGATCGAGACGGCCGCTTTCGAGGTCCTGGTAGACCTCGCGGCGCTCCTCGACCGTCTGGGTGGAGGCCAGCATGGCCGCCGGAACGCCGTTGGAGCGCAGTCCGTCGACCTGGTCTTTCATCAGGGAGATGAGCGGCGAGACCACCACCACGAGACCGGGCTGCACGAGGGCAGGGGCCTGGAAGCAGAGGCTCTTGCCACCGCCCGTGGGCAGCACCACCAGGGCGTCGCGACCCTCGAGGGCGGCGCGAATGGCCTGGTCCTGGAGTGGGCGCAAGCTCTCGAAGCCGTAGGTGCGGCGGACCGCCTCAGAGACCTCTGCGTAGCGCCTCTCGGCATCTTCATTGCCCTCCTCCGCTCCGCGCGGAGGAGTTTCGTCAAGGCCGTCAGCGGTCACCGACGCAGCGCTCGCGCCTTCGATGCCCCCGGAGTCCAGGGCTTCGCAATCCGCCTCACGGGCAAATTCGGTGCTGGGATCTTGGGGGGGCGGGCTCAATGGTCGGGTCGGGGCTCTTGACTAGACGGATTGAAACATTCCCCGGTACCGGATCAAAGCGCGGCTTTGCGTTCGGCAAGGGAGATCAGAGGAGGACGCCGTCTGGCTCGCTTCTGCGCCGTGAAAAGATTCCGATTCCGCACAAAAAAGATCGCCAAAGAGCGGCGCGTTGCGCTCCGCTATCCTCTTGAGCTTCCAGATGAAGAACCTGCCCTCGAGTCCCGACCTCCTCTCCCGCGCCCGGGGAGGAGATGCGGAAGCGTTCGGGCATCTCTTTGAGGCGGCGGCTGGCCGCGTTTTACTCTACATCGGGTTGAGGCTATCTCCGCAGCTCGGTGCCCGGCTCGAGGCCGAGGACGTTTTGCAGGACACGGGGTTGGCCGCCTTCCAATCCATTGCCGAATTCGAATCCCGGGTGCAGGGGACTTTCGCGAGCTGGTTGTGTGCCATCGCCGAAAACCGCCTACGCGAGCGCAGCGACCATCATGGAGCGCAAAAGCGCACTGCGCTGGGTGTGCAGGAGGCGATCAGCGGGGTGCTGGCCCGAGTGCGTCAGTCCATGACCGGGCCGCACTCTGCTGCCGCCCGTGAAGAGCAGCATGCGCGCCTGGGGGAGGAACTCGCCGGCTTGCCGGAAGAGGAACGCAAGGCTCTCATGCTGCGCTACTTTTGCTGTCATTCCACGGCCCGCATCGCCTGCGACCTCGGAACCAGCGAGACCAGCGTGCGGCGCCTGCTCGCTCGCGCCGCCCTGCGACTCGGAAGCGGATTGGGGGATCTGGCATGAGCGACGAGTCCCAAAAGGGCGCCGCCGAGCGCGAGGAACGACTCTTCGATCTGTGTGAGGCCATGCAAACGGCCCTAGACGAAGGCCAGCGCTACGAGGATTCTGTCTGGGCCCTGCGATTTGACCTGGAGCTACCGGAAGTGGAGCGCGTACGTTGCGCTCTCGAGCTATTGCACGCGGGCGAGGACGTCGCAGCGCAAGAGGTTGATTTGCCAGTGCCCAACTTGCCGGAGGACTACGAAGTTCGCGGCGAGCTTGGACGCGGTGGCATGGGGGTGGTCTATCGCGTGCATCAGAAGAGCCTGGGACGCGACTTGGCCTTGAAGGTCTTGCGACCCGGGGAACTGCTCGCGCGAAAGACCGTCGAGCGCTTCAAGCGTGAAGCCCGCAGCCTGGCGCGCCTGCGTCATCCGCACATCGCGAGCTTGCATGAAGTCGGCGATTGCGAAGGCCGCGTGTACTTCACGATGGACCTGATCGAGGGGCAGTCCCTGGCCAATCACCTAGCTGCTGGTTCAGTCACGCCCTCGCAAGCCACGCGCTGGATGCGCCAGGTGGCGAGCGCTCTGCATTACGTCCACAGCCACGGGCTTGTGCATCGTGATATCAAGCCGGCGAACATCTTGATCGATCGAGGCGGCGATGCCTGCGTGGTGGATTTTGGATTGGCGCGCGAAATGAATGTTTCGAGTGACCTAACCATGAGCGGTCACTTTCTTGGCACGCCTGCCTATATGTCCCCAGAGCAAGCGCGCGGGGACAACAGTCAGGTGGGGGAGTTGTCGGACATCTATGGCATCGGATGCGTGCTCTACGAGTGCTTGAGCGGTGTGCGCGCCTTCGACGGCAACTCGATCGTCGAGGTCGTGCATGCGGTGTGTGAGGGCAACCCCACGGCTCCCACCCGCCATGATCCCAAAGTGCCCATGGGGCTCGAACTCATCTGCTTGAAGGCCATGAGCCGCTTGCCGGAGAGTCGCTATCCGACGGCGCGGGCCTTGTTGGAAGACCTAGAGCGCTTCGAAGGCGGCGAGGCGGTGTTGGCCGAGCCCCCTTCTTGGAAGCATCAACTGGTCGAGTTCTGGGAGCGCCATCGATTGGCCCTGCGCGCTTCGGCTTGGACAGCACTGACGATGGTGATTCTCTTCCTGGTGTTCACGTTCGGACCCGGTCCGGGTTTGAGTCGGCCGGATCTGCTGGTGACGGCGAAGAACCTCGCGCAGACGGGCAAAACGGAAGCTGCGTTGGCCCTCTACGAAGAGATCTTCCCGACGGACCTGGTGGGGCTGAATGAATTTGGGCGAGACTATGCAGATGTACTCCTGCAGCACGCCGCATCTCCGAGTGCAGCGCGTGTGGAGGGAGCGCTGCTTGATTCCGCAGGGCGTTGCCTTGCTTTGGCGACAGCCGCCCTGGAGGAGTTGAAGGCGCGTCCCATCGAGGAGAGGCTGTTCGAAAACACGGATCGCTTGAAGTTCGATTGGATGGTGCGCGAAGTCCGGGCGCGAGCGCTTCTGCAGGACGCGGATGGGCTCTCGGATGCGCTCATCCAGTTGCGGTTGGTCACGAATCGACTGCGGGATGATGGTGGGGAGCCGTTGCCCAGGGATGTGTTGGAGGGCTGGCGTGGCCCGAACGTGGCGAGCTTGTTGCTGGTGGAAGCATCCCTCGTTCGCCTTTTGGACCGCGACTCGGATGGACATGGACGTGCCGTCCAGTTGTGGGGCGAGTGCTTGAGTGGCCCTGCCGCTCTGGACGTTCGGTCCTGGATGCTCGAGTCCTTGGAGAGTCCGGAACGGATTTTGGCAGCCTTGCTGCGGTCATCCCATCTCATTGGCGATCCCACTTTGCAGAGCGGGCTACTCGACGTGCAGTCCAGTGGCGGAAAGTTCTGGGCGCACCTGCTCTCCCGTTGTGATCAACAGGCGCTGCGTGAAGAACTCCGGGCCGCCTTGGAGGATCCGCGGCTGAACGGGGAAGAACGGTTGATCGTGAAGAAATTCTGTGTCTCCCATTTGGAGCTGCCCATGGGCCTCTGGAGAGAAGTCCCAGAAGACGCCATGCGGCGTTTGTTTGAGGAAGAGGGGCGGGTGGAGCTCGGTCAGTGGGAACGTCGCGTGGAATGCGTGGCGCAGTTGCTCGAAGCCCACCCTGAGTTGGAGCTGAAACCCGTGCTAGATTGGGTCAGGCTCTCGACCCACCATCGCGGGCTGAGAACTGCTTCGGAGAACGCCGGGGAGCTGGCACGTTCTCTCAGGGAAGTGGATTGGACGCGTGAACTGGACGATGCGCTGGAGGTCAAGCCCGATGTGACGGGGCGCGAACTGCTAGGACGAATGCAAGCGGAAGGCCGCAGGTTGCATCGGCGAGCCTGGCACGAACGGATGAAGCGCGCCTCCGGCAGTGGGCGACCCCTGCCCTGTTGGCCCAGTGCCTCCGTGGAGCCCGAGGGATTGCTCGACGCATGGAATGAGTTCTTCGCGGACGACGCTTCGGCGCAAGCGCTGCGGCTGCGAGTGGCCGCCTTTCGCTTCGGCGCGTTCGCCACGGAAGCGCAGTTGCGCTACTCCACGAGTCTAGAGGTGAAGCCAGGGGAGACTTTCGTCTTGCCGTTCAGCATGCCTTCAGAGACGTGGTGCTGGGAACCAAACGTCGAGCTCAGCCGCATTTGGAAAGGGACCTACCCGGAAGCACCCTTGTTGCAGGGGGAGCTGCGCGGCGCATTGCATCAGAGGGAGGATGACTTGCGACTTGAGTGGCGCAGGCCCGTTCTGCCCGTGACGTTGGGTGGGAAAGTGGGCGTGCACTTGCCTGGCTCCGGCCGAGGATCGTTGCAGGGGGAGATCGGAGTCGCCGGCTACTTCGAGTTCTCTCGAGCTACATTGCACTCCCCCAAGGGAGGTTGGCGCAGATTCAATGTTGGGGAGGAGCTCTGGCTCACCTCCTGGGAGAGTCTTGATGGGGCGCAGACCGAGTGGGGGTCCAAGGAGTGGGCTCGACGCTTGCAAGAACAAGCCCAAGCGACGGGGCGCACGGCGGACAAGCGCCTCCTCGAACTCTTGCTGGGCATCAGCACTCCCCGCCAAGACTCCAGGTCCACTGGGCACCGGGGACTCACGAAGAGGCTCTGGTTGAGCACCATGGAGTCAGCGACGCGAGAGGGAATCGGGACTGCGTTGGAGTTCGATGAGTATCCGGGTGACCTACGGCTGGCCTTGCTAGGAGAGTTGGACAAGTCCGGCGCCGCCCTTTCCGAGAGTGAGCAGAGGCAACTCGAGAGATTGCAAGTGAAGCAATCGGATCTGGAATTCGAAGGCACCACCCTAAAAGTTGTCATTGGAGTGGGGACGTTCATCATCGTGGGTGGCTTGCTCGGTGCATTGCGCCAGTTGCTGGCTTACATCCGCGCTGGTCAATGGCGGACTCGTCTGATTGCCCAGACTCGCGAACAGCGCCAGGCCGGCGCCTTGATGCTCGCCCTTAATATGGTCCTGTATGCGGCCCAGGGCGAACTGTTCGTTGGGATCACGGGCGGTTGGACTTCTCTCCTCTTCACTTTCTCGGTCTGGCTCTATTTGGTCGTGGTCGTATTCACTCTATGGGGCCTTAGGAAGCGGGCTGTGATCGTTGCCGGGGGCGTGGGGGTGCTCGTGGCCCTGTTCGCCAGCAGGGATCATCTCGGAGCGTCTTTCGCGTGGAGTTGGAGTTCTTGGTTGGCACTCTCCTTGTTGCCCGTGATGTTGAGTTCCATGTGGAGTTGGCATCCCGATGCCGCCCGTGGCCGGCGCCGCGGCCGAGTCGCTAATTGGATTTTCGCGCTCGGCTACACGTTGCCTCGGGCCTGGATTGCATTGGCTCCCGTGACGTGGGGAGGTGTTGCTGGAGCCGCACCCTATGGGACCACGCAGATCGTCGTCCTCGTTGTGACCTATCTGGTAGTGCTGGGCTGGGTGATCGCACTCTTGTCCGCAACCAAGATTCGTCGCAAGCGAATCTCCGAGGACCTTGCCAAACAGAACAGATTGCAAGTGCGCGAGCGCATTGCTTTGACGAAGCGCACGGCCTGAACGAAACGGGGGGATGTGCCGCTTCGGCACATCCCCCCGTACGGTGACTTGGCTGGTCGCCTGCTCTCTTAGAGCGCGAACTCCTCGATCTGGTCGAAGTTCATGTAGCGGTAGACTTCGTCTTTCTTGCTCTCCAGGCCAGCGGAGCGCTCGAGGTACTCGGCCGGCGTGGGCAGGCGGCCCAGAATCGATGCCACCGCTGCCAGTTCCGCCGAAGCGAGGAAGACGTTGGCGCCCTTGCCCAGTCGGTTGGGGAAGTTGCGGGTCGAAGTGGAGACCACCGTAGCTCCCTCAGCGACGCGGGCTTGGTTGCCCATGCAAAGGGAACAGCCGGGCATTTCCGTGCGCGCCCCGGCCAGAGCAAAGTTCGCGAATTGGCCCTCCTCGGTGAGCAACTTCTGATCCATCTTGGTAGGGGGCGCCACCCACAGACGCGTGGGGACGGCCTCTCCGTGTGATTTCAGTAGCTCGCCCGCGGCGCGGAAGTGACCAATGTTGGTCATGCAAGAGCCGAGGAAAACCTCGTCGATTTTGGTGCCTTCCACATCCGAGAGTTTCTTGACGTCATCGGGATCGTTGGGGCAAGCGAGCAAAGGTTCGGTGATTTTGGACATGTCGATCTCGACCACGTGGGCGTACTCGGCGTCGGAGTCTGCACTCAGGAGTTCGGGATTCGCGATCCAGGCCTCCATCTTCTTTGCGCGCCGTTCGAGGGTCTCCGCGTCCTGGTAACCCGAGGCGATCATGGCCCGCAACATGGTGATGTTGGAGTTCAAGTACTCGATGATCGGTTCCTTATCGAGCTTGATGGTGCAACCTGCAGCCGAGCGTTCCGCGGTGGCGTCGGAGAGTTCGAAGGCTTGTTCCACGCGCAGTAGGGGCAAGCCCTCGATTTCGATGATGCGACCGCTGAAGATGTTCTTCTTGCCTTCCTTGGCCACGGTCAGGTCGCCAGTTTGAATCGCCACGTAGGGGATGGCGTTGACCATGTCGCGAAGCGTGATGCCGGGCTGCATCTCGCCGCTGAAGCGCACCAATACCGACTCGGGCATGTCCAAGGGCATCATGCCCAAGGCGGCGGCGAAGGCCACCAGGCCAGAGCCAGCGGGGAAGGAGATTCCCAAAGGGAAGCGCGTGTGGGAGTCGCCACCGGTGCCCACTTGGTCGGGAAGCAACATGCGGTTCATCCAGGAGTGGATGATGCCGTCGCCCGGTTTGAGTGCCACGCCGTGGCGGATGTGCATGAAGTGCGGCAGCGTGTGCTGGGTGTCGATGTCCACGGGCTTGGGGTAAGCCGCGGTGTGACAAAAGGACTGCATCACCAGGTCTGCCGAGAACTTGAGGCAAGCGAGTTCTTTGAGCTCGTCGCGGGTCATGGGGCCGGTGGTGTCTTGGGAGCCCACGGTCGACATTTGCGGCTCGCAGTAGGACCCAGGGCGAACGCCAGGCAGGCTGCAGGCACGTCCCACCATTTTTTGTGCCAGGGTGTAGCCTTTGCCCGTTTCCGGAGCGGTGGGGGGGACGCGGAACACCTCGGAGGCTTCAAGCCCCAGACTCTTGCGGGCCATGGTGGTCAAGGTGCGGCCGATGATGAGCGGGATGCGTCCGCCCGCTTGCACTTCATCGAGCAGAACTTCGGTCTTCAACTCAAACTCGGTCACCAAGTCACCGGCCGCATCGAAGATCTTGCCTTCGTGGGGACAGACTGTGATCACATCGCCCATATGCATGCCGGTCACGTCGCACTCGATGGGGAGCGCGCCGGAATCTTCCATGGTGTTGAAGAAGATCGGAGCGATGTTGCCACCGATGCAAATGCCACCGGCTCGCTTGTTCGGGATGTGCGGGATGTCATCGCCGATGTGCCACAGCACCGAATTGGTGGCGGACTTGCGTGAGGAGCCCGTTCCGACCACGTCGCCTACGTAGGCCACCGGGTGGCCGGCTTCTTCGAGCTCTTCGATCTGTCGAATGGGATCTGTGATTCCTTCCCGGGGGTTCTTCAGCATCGACAATCCGTGCAAGGGGATGTCCGGTCGCGACCAAGCGTCCTGGGCAGGGGAGAGGTCGTCGGTGTTGGTCTCGCCTACAACCTTGAACACAGAGAGCGTGATCTCGTCGGGCACCGGGGGCCGGGAGGTGAACCACTCGGCGTCGGCCCAGGACTGCATCACGGCCTGGGCATTGGCGTTGCCGGCTTGGCCCAGGGACTCGATTTGCTCGAAGGAATTGGCCACCAGCAGGGTGTGCTTCAACTGCTCGGCAGCCAGGGCAGCGAGCTTTTCGTCCTCGAGTAGCTCGACCAAGCTGTCCACGTTGTAGCCGCCGAGCATGGAGCCCAGAATTTCCACGGCTCGCTCACTCGTGATCAGGGGGGAGCTGCTCTCCCCCGTGGCGATCCCGGTCAGGAAGCGGCACTTGACCAGCGAGGCGTTGTCCACGCCTGCGGGCACTCGATCCTCCAGCAGCA
>JBLIMI010000009.1:0-17578 GCA_047638655.1 Minisyncoccia bacterium
GATCCTCCTGGCCACGCCTTTGAAGGAGAGGTGGCCAGTTGGAAGGGGGAGTTGATTTTGCCCGGAGGCGGTCTGCTCGAAGTGAGCATCGCTCGCTTGCACCCGGAACCGGAGTGGCAAGACTTCGAGACCCGAACCCTTCGTGAGCGCTTTCAAAAAACCACCGGAGAGCCTTGGCAGGTGTCCCTGATCACGTCGGAGAACTGCACGGATGCGGTCGATCTCATGGGCGCGCGGGTCCAGACTGGGCACGAGGTTCTCCAGTCTGCGCTCTCTCAGACAGGTGCTCCGTCGACGTTCGCGGATCCGGTGCAGGTCCTCTTTCGGGTGCCGGAAAGGATTCAACCGGGCCTGCGTATGCGCTTCGTTCTGTGGGGAGACGAGCCGGGAGAGGGCGCCCTGTTCCTGGCGGGGAAATCGAGCATCGAATTGACCGGTGGCCGCTTTAACCACCTGCCCGGACCCCTCGCAGGCAGCAAGGCGCTCGGAGCGCTCAGCGCCCGCGACTCGAGTGAGGCTGGGAAGCCAGACTCTTCCAAAGTGGACTGGGCTGCAGAGAAAAACACCATCGAACTCGAAGTGTTGCGTTTGCAAGGAGAGCTCGAAAACGCACTGGAGGAACGTGTGCAGCGCGAAGAGCAATTCGTTGCTTTCAACGAATTGATGAGTTCGATCGTCCCCAAGGAAGCATCCCCCGAAATCCTGACGGCGCTTGGTGTGGAACCTGACTTGCAAACGGAACCGGCCTTCGACGCGGACCGATTACGGCGTCAGGAGCGCTCGAAGATCATCTTCCGCGAACTGCGGGCTTTGCTGGTGGTGGAACGACTCGACTCCTTGGATTTGCTTGAGGTGGGCCTGGTCGGGGAGGGCTTCGTCGGCCCGGTGGTCTTCCGCCTACTGGATCTTCGTGGTCGCCCAGTTGGCTCGCTCTCAGCGGATCGCTTGCGCCTGGAAGGCAGCCTCTATGGACGCAGCATGACCATCGTGCTTGAGTACGGCTGCGAACGGCGCGACGGCAAGCGCCTCCCTTTTGCCGGCGCACTCCCGGGGCAGGAACGCGGGGGAGAACGACGTATCTTCCTCGCCAGCGCGGACCCCTCGTCCTGGATCGAAGCCTTGCCTGATCTCTTTGGTGCGGTCACGCCACTCGCTGTTCACAACGACGGCCGTTGGGAGGGCTTCTTGGTGCACCGCAAGTTGAACGAGTTGTTGCAAACGGATGCTCAGCTAGGCTACTACCGACTCTCGGCCCTGGGCGGAGTGCTCGACAATCAACTGCGAGGGGTGGAGTTGGAACAACTGGACCGATCCGGTGGACTGGTCAAGCGCTTGGTGGCCGATAAACTCACGATCTCCCTGGAAACGCGTGGTGTCTTGTTGCTGCTTGAAGATGGCATTCAGATGCAGGGTGCGAACAAGTTCGCGTTCCTCGATGGGCGCTATCGGATTTTCTTGCCGGGCGCTAGCCAGGAAAGTTGGAGGACTGCAGGGCTCCCAGGGCTCGTGGCTTCCAAAGATTCCGCCCTCAGCACCAGCGCCTCTCGATAGGGCGCAAAAGCTCCTTCCCTCCAGGGGCGGGTCCAGGCACTCTTGGGTTCAGCATGCCGTCTTACCAGGATCCCCCTCCCCAGAACCCTGCCGAGCCCCAGGTGCTCAAGGTCTCCGACCTCAATCAACGCCTGCGCGGACTTTTTGGAAGCTTAGGGCGCATCGCCGTGGAAGGAGAAGTGGCGGGACTCAAGCAAGCCGCGTCTGGTCACATCTATTTCAGCTTGAAGGACCGCTTGAGGGGCGTGGAGTCCGTGCTCAGTTGCGCCATCTGGCGCAGCCAAGTTCAGCGCGCGCAACGCCAACCCATGCGCGAAGGGGACCGTGTCGTCGCCCATGGCAAGCTCGATCTCTACGGTCCGCGCGGTAGCTACTCCCTGATTGTGGAGCGTGTGGAGCCCATGGGACTTGGGGCCTTGCTGGTGCAACTCGAAGAGTTGAAGCGCGAGTTGGCCGCCAAGGGGTGGTTCGAGCGTCGCCGTGAACTACCGCGCATGCCGCGCATGGTTGGCGTGGTCACCAGTCGCGATGGGGCTGCCTTTCAGGACTTCTTGCGCACGCGCAGTTTGCGTTGGCCTCTGTATCCCGTACGCCTCGCACACACACCCGTGCAGGGGCCTGGCGCTTCCCAAGAGATCGCGCGGGCCATTGCAGATCTGGACGCCAGTGGCGTGGATTTGATCGTCCTCTGTCGCGGCGGAGGTTCCATGGAGGATCTCTGGGCCTTCAACGAACGTGCCGTAGCGCAGGCCATTTGGGCTTGCAGCGTCCCGGTGGTCAGCGGTGTCGGTCACGAGACCGATGTGACCCTCGCGGATCATGTGGCAGACCAGCGGGCGCACACACCAACGGATGCGGCGCAACTGGTCTTGCCCGATCGGCAGCGACTCGAAGCTGAACTCGAACGTCGCTGGAATTACTTGGTGGGGAGCATGGGCACGCTTGTGGAGCGCAGGCAAGAACGCCTGCAGCGCTTGGCGAGTGCTCGGGTCTTGCGGGGCGCGGACTGGATTCTGGAGAACCGTGTGGGGGAGTTGCAGGGGCTCGGCAGGCGCCTTCAACGATCCATGAATCGCGAGTTGGAACGCTCCTCCTTACGCTTGCAGGGTGCCCAGCGAGCATTGGCGGCGGGAGCACCCTCGCGCCGACTGGAACGCGATCGTTCCCGGGTAGAAGCGCTGGGTCGGCGTCTCTGTGTCCCCCCGCGTGAAACGTTGAGCCAGGCACAGGGGCGGCTGGAACTCGTCGCATCGAGACTGGAAGCGTTCTCGCCCTTCTCGGTCCTGGGCCGGGGTTACTCCATCACGCGCGTGGCGGGGCAAAACCAACCGCTCACGGAAGCTGAACAGCTAGAGCCTGGAACCAAACTGGAGACACGTTTGGCGTCGGGCACCTTGATCTCTACCTTCGAGCGCGAGGAATCATGAGCGCTCCCCAGCAGATCTTTGCCGTGGTGGTGAATTGGAATGGTGGCGACATGAATCGCAGTTGCCTCCAGAGTCTGCTGGGCGAAGGCATCACCGAGGGTCGCATCGTGTTCGTTGACAACGGGTCCGTAGACGGATCCTTGGAGAGCGTGCGGCTTGAATTTCCAGGGCTGGTCGTGATCGAGAATGGCAGCAACCTGGGATTTGGCGAAGGCGCCAACCTGGGTGCCAGGCGCGCGCTCGAGTGCGGCGCCGACGCGGTCTACTTCATCAACAACGACCTCACGCTGGAGCCCGGTTCTCTGGCGCGCTTGGTGCACTTCCTCGCCGCGCAGCCAGAGGTGGGCATCTGTGGTCCGCGGGTGCTCGACCGCGAGGATCCCTCCATGGTTTGGTGCGCGGGTGGAATGCTCTCCTGGCGCCAAAATCTGTCCACCTTGCGAGGCCACAAGAAGCCCGATGGCCCCGCCTACCAGCACCTGATGGAGGTGGATTACATCCCCGGCTGTGCGCTGCTCATCCGCGCCACGGTGCTCTACGAGATCGGGGGCTTCGATGCGGACTACTTCGCCTACATGGAGGACGTGGACTTATGCGTGCGGGCCAAGAAGGCTGGCTTCGGCGTGGCTTTGGTGGGAGAGACGAGCGCTTTGCACGCTAGTTCCAGTTCCACAGGTGGAGGATACAACCCCAGGCGCAAGTACATGATGGGGGTCAACTCCATCTGGTTCCTGAAGCAACACGGAGGACTCGTGGCCTGGGCGCGCTTCGTGCTCTTCGATATTCTCAGCTTGCCGCTCCTGTTCCTGTTTGAGTCAACCCGCGGCAACGGCCGGGCCGTGATTGCCAAGGGCCGGGGCATCCTGGATGGTCTACGCGGGCGACGGGTGACGGCGGACGCCGTGCGCTAGCCGCCCCCCCCTAAACGCGCTCCATCAACTTGGCCATCAACTCCTCGCTTCTGTCGAAGAGCCGGTAGCCCTCCGTTGAGCGTAGGTAGCCCCGGGCGCAGGGCTGTCTTTCGAACAGGGTCTCTTCGCCTAACTGCTCTCGTAATCCGTCCAACTGCGCGCGCTTGTCGAGCAGCGCCTTCGTGATGAGCGGCATCAACATGGAGTAATCACCGGGCACGCTCTCGCAAGTCTGCTGGTGGTGATCCTTGTCGACTTTGCCCCATGTCACCGCTTCCGCTGGTGGACAGGAAGAGAGCGATCCGTCCGTCACCGGAGCGGTGGTGATTTGAATGTCGTAGAGGTAGCCGCCCACATCCTCCAATCCCAAGATTTGCGAGAGGGCCGGCTCGGGTTGCAAGTTGAAGTTCTTGGGAACCCCTCCGCCGAGGATCAAGGTGCCGAGCGCCTTGGTTTCTGTTTCTTGGGAGCCCCACCAGTGGTAGGCGCAGCTCTCGAAGACCTCCCCGTGCAAGTCCAGATCGAACTTGTGACTGCCTCGGCCTTTTTGGTCGTCGACCCAGAGTTTCATGGAGTTCAAGAACACTGACCCATCGCTGGGGGCACCCACGAAAATCGGAATCGCTTTCCGTTCGCAAAGGGCCAACAGCCCTTCCGGTGCGCTGTTCTTTTTTTCCAGGGCCGCGAAGCAACGACCGAGCAAGTGGCGCATTTCCGTTCCACGCATCCGCCGCTGAAACTCCGGCTGACTCAAGCAAGCAGCGATGAACGTGTCCTGGTCCAGCAACACGTCTTCGTCAAAGCCAATATCCGTGATGCGAATGATGAGTTCGTCGCGCAGGGCGCTGTCATCGCCGCTGATGGGCACCTCGAAGATCGGATGGTCCTTGGCGGAATCCAAGGAACGGTGACCGTCGTGATAACAGACCGCGTCCGTCGTGGAGACCAGCACGAACCAGCCAGTGTCCAGCAACGGATTCAACCAGGTGAGGTGCTGGCCCGAAGCGGTCACCGGCCCAGCGACGGCCAGGGTCATGGGAACGCCGCGGCCGATGGCCTCGTCGAGCAAGACCCACAGACGACGCAGGTACCCGCCGCCAAAGGAGGGCAGGCTCTGTTCAAAGAGCTCGGCCAGGGATTGGACTTCGGTCACGGGCCGCGTGGGCAGTTCGCGGCGTGGCCGGCGGTTGCAGGAGGCTTGATCTTTTCGGGTGGGTGCCATGGATACAGAATCGCAGGACTGGGCGCCCTTTTCTACGCTAACCTGCGGGTCGCCGGCTACGGCGTACCTCCAGGTCCCCCCTCCACCCAGTTCCCGATACTTTCAATGCCCGAGTTCAGTGACAAGGCCCAGGCCAGCTACAGCAAGCAGGACTACTCCCCGAAGACGCCCATCGAGGGCCTCGAGATCGTCCAACTGCGCCGTTTCAACGACGACGGAGGGGCTATGACGGAACTCGGTCGCTTCGACGGCGGCTTGCACAAGGATTTGCCGGGCTTCGAGGCGCGCCAGATGAATTACAGCGTGCTGGAACCCCAGGCCGTGAAGGCCTTTCACCTGCATCAGCGTCAAACAGACGTCTGGTATGTGCCACCCTCCGACAAGATGCTGCTGGTGCTGGCAGACGTGCGCAAAGGCTCTCCCACGGAAGGCGAAATCATGCGCATCGTTTTGGGGGACGGCAACTCACGCCTGGTACGCATCCCCCCTGGCGTGGCCCACGGTTGCAAGAACCTGAGAGCAGCGGCCACCTCGGCCATCATTTACTTCGTGGATGTGCAATTCTCCGTGGACGAGGACTGCGACGAAGGTCGCTTGCCTTGGGACTTTTTTGGCACCGAAGTGTGGGACGTGGAGAAAGGCTAAGCGTTCAGGCGCCGCGTTCGGTGACCTCGATCATGGCCTCGAGGGCCAGCTTCGCTTCGGCGATCAGGGTCGCGCGTTCGTCCTGATCCAGCCGGTCACGGATGCCGCTGATTTCATCCACAGCGTCTCCCGCTTGCACGTGGTTGATGTCGGGGGCTTCCCCTTTGCGCAAGAGGTCGAGCAAGCCCGCCAGGTGCGGCGGATCGTTGCGGCTCATGGTCGCGCACCCGCAACCCGCGCTTTCAAAGCCAGGGATGTCCGCCAAGTGCATGACTTCCACTCCGCGTTGCCGGCCCTGTTCGCGCGCGTTTCGCACGAAGTGCCCTTCCGTGCCAATCGCAATTTTGGCCCCGGGCTTGGCGTTCATGACG
The DNA here is from genome assembly GCA_047638655.1 of Minisyncoccia bacterium. Taxonomy (GTDB): domain Bacteria; phylum Planctomycetota; class UBA1135; order UBA1135; genus JABACD01. Next base: position 6,128 of record JBLIMI010000009.1, read on the forward strand.
GCCTTCCAGAGGAAGTCCGTGGAGCCGACTCCATCCGCTTCACGCACGGCTTCGAGGGGAGACTCGGGGTGGATCAAGACTTGCCAATCTCGTTCTTGCCACCACTTGACCTGACTTGGGGTGAAAATGGTGTGCACGCCGCAAAAGGATCCCCAGAGAATCATCTGCGCCCGGTCGAGGGCGGCAAGCCCGCCATCGAGGGTGGCATCGTCCAGAGCGTAGGCGCCTCCTCGCACCTGCGGGTCGGGCAAAGTCAGGATGCGAGTCGGGTCCATTCCCAGGCGGTGTGCCGTGTTGCGTCCGAGGTGTTGGTCGGGGACGAAGAGCACCTTCTTGCCATCGCGCTTGGCCCAGTCGACCACGAGATGAGCGTTGGAGCTGGTGCAAACCGCACCCCCGGTGCGGCCCGCCAGTGCCTTCAATCGGCCAGAGGTGTTCATGTACGCGACCACCACGAGCTCATCTCCGTAGCGCTCGATGAGTTGATCGGCGATGGGCAGCACCATGTGGTCCTTGGCCAGCATCTCCATGGTGCAGCCCGCCTTGGGGTTAGTGATCCAGACGTCTTGATCTTCCCCGGCGAGGATGGCGATCGATTCGGCCATGAAATGCACAGCGGACTCGACGATAACTTTCTTCTCGGGGTTCTTGGCAGCTTGCAGAGCCAGCTTGTAGCTATCCGCGACCGAACCACCGTAATGCTCCACCAACTTCACGATGGCTCCGCCCATGTAGAAGTGGGCGAGGAGCAGCAGCGAATCTCCGAAGTGCTGCTGGGCCGGTCGGATGTAGCTGTCCATCCAGCGAAAGACCGTTTCGGGCTTGCGGTCGGGCAGCGCCAGGTATTCCTCGGCGTAGGGCACGAACTCACTCTGGTACCAGCTCAGGGGCAGGTCCGTCTGGCAGATCGGAATCGAAGGGTCGAGCGTGAGGCCGCTCGGACCGGAGGGGGAGTTCGAGGGGCTTTCCGTGTGGAGAATATTCACGGCCGCAAGGATAGCGTTGCCTGAATCCGCCTGGGGTCTTTTTGTCCCGGGTGATTTCTGGCGATCGGGCCCCAGATTCGGTGCCCGGGGGCCGAAGGATCCATGGCCCCTCTCTTCCTCGCGGACCCACCCTGCCCCGATCCCCATGTTGAAAGTCCAGAATCTCGCGCTCTTCCTCCTTCCCTGCTCGTTCCTGGCGGCTTGTTCCGGAGCCGGGACCGTACGCGTCGAGCCGGAAGTGGTGGCCATGGTCGACACGGAATTGCCGGGTGGAGGATTTGAGGTGTTGGAAGCGGACATGCGCATCGCTCCCGGCGAGTACGAAATCCCTGTGCAGGATGGCGAAGCCGTGATCGTGGTCGATGGTCAGCGCAACACCGTGCTCGACTTGCGGGGCGTGGTCCTGCGCGGAACTCCCGAGGGCAGTGCGGCGGATGCGGGCCGGGGCGTCGCTGTTCTGATCCGCGGTTGCGAGAACCTCGAAGTCCTGGGCGGGACCTTCGGCGGCTATCGGGTTGGCATTCAGGTCGAGAACTCGGACGGGATCACGATCGATGGCGGAAATTACAGTCCGGTGTTTGGCATGCGCCTCGGAATCGCCTCCGGTGCGGATCAAGAGGGTTCGGGTCTGGAGCTGAACATGGGCTCATTGACGGAGTCGCTCGGGGAAGCGGGTGCCGCCATTGCCGTTATTGATAGCTCCCGGGTCGAAATCCGCGGCGTCACGGTGCGCGGTGGCCAGAATGGCATTCTGCTCATTCGTGCGGAAAATTGCCGACTCGATGGAAACGACTGCTCCTACCTCTCTGGCTTTGGCATTGCCCTGGAAGACAGCGCGCACAACGAAATCATCGACAACCATTGCGACCGGGTCACCCGTCGCTTTCAAGGCGTGCGCACGGAGCGCGATCATGGGGCCAGCGGGTTGTTCCTGTTGGGCGAAGCATCGAACAATGTGATCACGGGCAACTCTTTCCGTGGGGGTACAGTGGGCGTGCGCGAGCTGGGCCGAGAAGCGATCCCTTGCCAGGGCAATCGTTACTTTGACAACGATCTCTCGGGTTCGAGCCAGGCGGGCATCTTGATGGTTGGGTCGCGCGACAGCTGGATCGTGAAGAATCGCTTTGCGGACGGGGTCGGCGCTGGCATTTCGACCCTAGACAGCCATGGCGTTGCCATTTCGGGCAACCGCGTGCAAGGCATCTTGGGAGCGGGCATTTTGCTCGTGGATGGGGAGCATGGCGTCGTGCGCGGCAATCAACTCAGGGATTGTGACGTGGCTCTGGAAGTCCAAGGCAGCGGGGAGAGCCTCAATCACTGGTTCGGCCAAAATCAGTTCAAGGACAACACTCAGGACTTGGTGCTCGAGGAAGCGCGCGCCCTCGAGTTTTGGCAGAACGACTTCGAGCGTTCGGATGCCCTGGCTCACCTCGATGGGCTCAGTGGCCTGGACAATCCCGAACTCGGCAGCCGTTCGGTCTGGAGTTGGCTCGCGGACGCGGAACAGCACATCCCCAGCGGTCGCAGCTTCCAATCGGAGTTGCGTTGGGCCTCTCCGGTGCCTCCGGAGATGTTGGCCAGCATGGCGGCTTGGCAGAGTGGTCAGAGTGAGAACCCGGCTGCCAGCGGATGGAGCGCCCTGTCGGACCTGGAGATGGGCGAATTTGGCCCCTTGGATCCGGATCCCTCACGGCAGCCTGGAAACTCCGATTCCCAGAAAGGCGTCCTGGAACGGGCGAGTTGGCGCGTGACTTGGTTCGCCTGGAATCAGGACAGCGATCCCCGGGGAGACATCGAAGGCTGGCGCGCGCAACGCTTCGAGCCTCTGATGCGAGCCACGGTGAGTGGTTGGAGAGACCCCTTCGGAGGCCAGCAGGAGGTCCGCGAGACCTTGCCCAGCACCCAATTTGGGCTGATCGCAAGCTGCGTGCTCGAGATTGATGAGGCTGGCGAGTACCTGCTGAGCGCGATCTCCGACGATGGGGTGCGCCTCATTATTGACGGAAATGTCGTGCTCGAAGATTGGGCGTGGCACCCGGAGAGAAGAAGATCTCAGAAAATCGACTTGGACGTGGGTAGCCATCCGATGGAAGTGGAGTACTTTCAGATGGACGGAACAGCCGTCCTCTCGTTGGACCTCCACGGTCCGGCGGGTCATTGATATTCAGGTATTCGGTAATCCAAGCCCCCGGCGCAAAAAAGCATAGGGTTCTTGGTTCTTCTACGACGGTAGCCTACATGCGGGTGGTCGCGGAATTTCCCCGGAGGATGGCCTTCAGTCAAGGCGATCGATTTCGGTGATGGTCCATGATCTCGGCTGAATTTGGTTAAATACCCGGCTATCAGATAAGAGGAATTCACCGAAGAGGACTCCGGTGACGAAGTCCTCCTGAGAATTGTCTATCCAATTTTCACGTCTCCTCTCTGCACCCGGTGCGTAGCACTTAGCGGTGAAACACAACATGGAACAAGCATCCCCTGATCGTTCGAATGGCTCCAGTGAAACTCTGATCTTCGTCTACGGAACGAGCATGAGTGGCGAGCCCAACCACGGTCTGATGACCGGTGCCCGTTTCGTCTCCGAAGCCTGCACGCTGGCGGAATTTGATCTTGTGGACCTGGGTGGCTTTCCGGCCATGGTCCATGGGGGCGAGACAAAAGTGAACGGCGAGCTGTACTCGATCACTCGAGTGGGCGTGCAATTCATGGACGAGGTCGAGGATCATCCTGAGTACTTCCGTCGCACGGCGGTCAAGCTCGAGGATGGGCAACAAGTGCACTCGTACTTGCTTCCGGCCAGTCAGGGTCGCCCCTTCCCACGAATTTGTTCGGGCAACTGGCGCAACCGCTAGCCCGCATGATTCATACCGGCTAGCCCCATCTACCAAGGAAAGAGCGCCGCACCCGAGGGCGCGCCGCTCATTTTCCTTGGAGGAAAGCAATGCGGAGGTCTCGCAGACACACCGCTTCATCAGGTCAGAGCAGTCGCCCTGCGGCAGATGCCGATAGGAAGCTCTGGGACAGCAACGCCACCGAGCCCTTGGCCAGGATCTGCTGTTGGGATTGAACGGCCACTTCGTAGGCCACGTCCACGTCCCGCAGGCGACTCTCGCTTGCGCTTAGTTGCAAGGACGACTGACTGACCACCGAGTGTTGGCTGGTCAGAGCGTGAACGTTCGCGCCCAAGTCCCCGCGAGCTCTCGAGACATCCTCTATAGCGGAGTCCAGAGCCGCAATGGCACTGGAAGCGGCCGCAGCGGAGTCCACGGACTCCGTGTCCAAAGCAAGCGCTGAAGCCGAGAGTTCCGTCAACTGAATGGACGTGGTGTCTCCGGCGCTGACACCGCTCTGCACCTCCACGCTGCTGGTGGAGCCGTCGAGCAGCTTTTGCCCGTTGAATTCCGTGTCCTGGCCCAAGCTGTCCAGATGGTCCGAGAGCTGCGTGAACTCATCGTTGATGGTGGCTCGGTCCGCGTCGGAAAGCGTCCCGCTGGACGATTGGACCGCCAGTTCCCGCATGCGGCCGAGAGTCTCCGACGCACCACCCAGGGCGCTGTCCGCAGTCTTTGCCAGGTCCACGCCCTGCAGGGTGTTGCGCGATGCTTGATCAAAGGAGCGAATCAAGGCACGCATTCGTTCCGAGATTCCGAGCCCCGCAGCATCATCGGATGCCTGCGCAATGCGCAGGCTCGATGCCAGGTGCCCCGAAGCCTGGTTCCCCTTCTGGAGCGCCTGATTCAGATAGCGATTGTTCACTCCACCGATGGAGTTGATCCCGATTTCCGATCCCATAGGGGACCCCCTTGTTTTTGCACGCGCGCTTCCCAGGGCGCACGACTTTCCCAGTCGCGAGTGGCCACCCTCCCAATGGGCAGCCACCTCGATCTCCTTTCCCTATTTCGGGTGAATCGCTCTGGGATCTGAAGCGCACCCCGAGAAATTTACGGGGTGCGCCGCTCCCTACTCCTCTTGCATGAAGGGGTAGCGCCAGTCCGTGGCGGGCACAAAGGTCTCTTTGATGGTCCGTTGGCTGGTCCAGCGCAAGAGATTCAGGATGGAGCCCGCCTTGTCGTTGGTGCCCGACGCGCGGGAGCCACCGAAGGGTTGTTGACCGACCACGGCGCCTGTGGGCTTGTCGTTGATATAGAAGTTGCCCGCGGTGTAGCGCAGAGCTTTCTTCGCTTCGACCACGGCGCTGCGCTCGTCAGCGAAGATGGATCCGGTCAAGGCGTACTCGGCTGTCCTGTCGCAAACTTTCAGGATCTCCGAGAAGTCCTTGTCCTCGTAAACGTGGACCGAAAGCAAGGGCCCAAAGTACTCGGTCTTCATCATGGCGTGCAGGGGATCCGTGCACTCGACGACGGTCGGTTCCACGAACCAGCCCTTGGAGTCGTCGCAGCCTCCGCCAGCGACCAACCGGCAACTGTCGTCGGCTTTGGCGCCGTCGATGGCGGCTTTCAAGTTGGCGTACGATTTTCCGTCGATCAAAGCGCCCATGTAGTTTCGGAAGTCACTCACGTCGCCGATGGCGATCTCGGAGATGGCCTCCTGCAAGCCTTCTTCCACTCGCTTCCAAAGGCTCTTCGGGATGTAGGCGCGACTGGCGGCGGAGCATTTTTGACCTTGGAACTCGAAAGAGCCGCGCACCAGCGCGACGATCAAGGGCTCCACTGCCGCACTGGGGTGGGCCACGACGAAGTCCTTGCCGCCGGTCTCGCCAACGAGACGCGGGTACTGCCGGTAGTTATGAATGTTGTTGCCCACGGACTTCCAGATGTGCTGGAAGGTAGCGGTGGAACCGGTGAAGTGGATTCCACCCAATCGCGGATCTGCGACCACCGGGTCGCCCACCGCTGCGCCCGAACCAGGCACGAAGTTGATCACTCCCGGGGGCAGGCCTGCCTCCTCCATCAACTTCATCAGGTAGTAGTTGGAGTAGACCGAGGTGGAAGCGGGCTTCCAGAGCGCCGTGTTGCCGAGCAAGGCCGGGGCTGTGGGCAAGTTGCCGGCGATGGACGTGAAGTTGAAGGGAGTCACCGCGAACACAAAGCCGTCGAGGGGGCGGTGCTCCATGCGGTTCCAACAACCGGGGCTGGATTGAGGTTGCGAACCGTAGAGTTCCTGGACGAAGCCCACGTTGTAGCGCCAGAAGTCGATCAGCTCGCACGCGGCATCAATCTCCGCCTGGTAGGCCGTCTTCGATTGGTTGAGCATGGTGGCGGCGTTGATCGTGTCCCGCCAAGGACCCGCCAGCATCTCCGCTGCGCGCAGGAAAATTCCAGCACGATCTTCCCAGGGCATGTTGTCCCATTCAGGCCGCGCCGCTTCCGCCGCTTCGATGGCTGCTTGCACTTCTTTCGTGCCGGCTTTGTGAAAGGTTCCCAACCGGTGGCCGTGGTCGTGGGGCATGACCATCTCGCCCGTGTCGCCGGTACGGATTTCTTTGCCGCCGATGATTAGGGGCACGTCGATCGTTTCCGCGGCCATTTGCGTAAGTTTCGCTTTCAAGGAGCCCTTTTCAGGACTGCCTGGGGCGTAGCTTTTGATGGGCTCGTTGGTGGCGGCGGGAACTTGGAAAACTCCGTGGGTCATGGCGGCTTGGGGGGGCTCGGAGAGCTCTGAGGGGAGGAAGGGGGCAAATGTCGGGAGCCCTTGGCCGGCTGGGCCGGGGGCAGGCGGGTCTCGTGGGGCGGCAGTATGCCGAGCGGAACCCGATCTTGTCGAGACGTCCCGTTCCCAGGCGGGGTGGAAGCTGTCAAACTAGGAACCCGCCCTGGCCCAACGCCCGCATCCATTCAGAACCATGATCTTGCCCTTTGCACGTCCCGTGTGCCCACGACGCCCCTCGCTCGTCCTCCTGGTCAGCCTGGCGCTCTTGGGGGCTGCCTGCAAAGCGCCCGCGCCCGCTTCAACGGCTCCGCGCGAGACGCCGACCGATGAGCAACGCCAGGTGGAAATCGCGCGCAGGGCGGAACAAAACCGGACCGATTTAATGGCCACCCAGGGGGCGACTTCCACCACGCGGCGCTTGGCCCGTGGCGATGCGCCGGACATCGAGTTGGAGAAAAAGACCCGGGAGCTCTACGTGGCCGAGCTCGAGCTGGCCCTAGCCGAGGGACAAGCGGACAACGCCGAGGCCAAAGCGCAGGACGACCTGACCACGGCTGAGCACAAATTGGAAACCGCAGAAGCGGCCTTGGCCCACTACACGAAGTCGGCAGCCCCGCGACTCCTGGCGGATCAAAAGTTGAAGGCGGACAACAAAGCGTTCGCGGTGGAAGAGGCCCAGCAGAACCTGGACCAGATGAAAGAGGAGTACGGCAAGTTCGAAACGGACAGCCCGGCCAAGCGGACGGGGCAGATTGTCATTTGGCGCTCGGAAACTCGGCTTGGGTTGGCGAAGCGCTCCCTTGCCGGGGCCAGCAGCTTGCACAAGGACATGATGGCGGCTCAGATTCCAACGAAGATGAGGGAATTGACGGAAGTGATCCTGAGCTGCACTCAGAACCTGCGCAAATCCAAGGAAGCGATCGGCGAACTCGCAGTCAAGAACAAGATCGCTCTGACGCGGGCCGGCAACAAGAAAGTCTTCCTCGAGCTTGAGCTTGAGTTGCTGCGCATGAAGCAGGGGTCCAACTAGTTTCTAGGATGCTCTCTCTTCAGCTTCAAAGCGCGCTGTTGTGTGTGGGTGGATTGCTCTGCCCGGGGGAAGTGGCGTTCGCGCAAGAAGCACAGGCCCCAGCCACAGAAGAAACCCCTGCGGCCGCGGTGGCTCCTGGAACGGCCGTCGAGGAAGAGCCCATTGAGGAAGTTGTGCTCCGTGCAGAAATGGACACGCAGCAAGGACGAGAAGCTCTGCAGCGAGCCATCGGGTTCCTCTTGCGCACGCAAAATGCGGACGGGTCCTGGGCCACCGACGTCTGCGATGACTTGAATGGACTCGGATTCGCGCCCGACTCTTACTTCGCCTGGCAACAAGCATCCACAGCCTTGGCTCTGTTGGCCGTGGCCCACGCGCCGCGCACGACGGAAACCGATTTTGCCTTGCGGCACGGGGTGCAGTGGTTGGCGGGTTCCCGGATGCCCCATCGCGGTTCCATTTGGGACGTGGATTCGACCTGGGCTTCGCTCTATGGCTTCAGCGCCCTGGTGGAGTTGGCCCAGGATGATCGTCTCTCGGCCCCCGAGGTCGCCGAACCCATGCGCCGCCGGGCCATGGAGTTCTACGCCGACCTGGAAAAGCGTCAGACCCAGGACGGTGGCTGGGCGTACTACGACGACCCGCCCTACACCACTCGGCCCACCTGGGCCACGAGCTTTTGCACGGCCCTGGTGTTGCCCGCTTTGCTCGATGCGAAGGCTCTCGATTGGCCGGTGGACCCGACCCTGGCCGTTCGCGCCCAGGCCCTGGTGGAACGCTGTGCCTTGCCGAACGGCGCGTACACCTACAACTTCAATTTGCGCCCGCGTCCTTTTGGCGGTGAGAGCATCAACCAGGTTCCCGGGAGCACTGGCCGCATTCAGGTTTGCCATTGGGCTCTGGCCCGGGCGGGGTTGGAGCGAATCACACCGGACTTACTCGCGGAGGGTCTGGGCCAATTCTTTGAATACCACGCCTATCTCGACATGGCGCGCCGCCGCCCGATTCCCCACGAGGGATGGTTTGCAAACGCGGGATACTTCTACTTCTTCGGACATTACTATGCTGCGCGGGTGATCGAACTCCTGCCCCTCGACCAGCGCGAGCGTTGGTCGCGGCGACTTCGTTACCACATCGCCAAGACATTGACGGACGAGGGATCCTGTTCTGACTTCATGAGCACCAGCTACGAAATCACCGCTTCGACTGCCTTCGCCGCCCTCGTGCTGGCTTTGGGCTTGCCTGAGATCAGGGCCGTGGAGGCCTCCCAGTGATTAGCGCGATCCATGCCTGGCTGGGGGAGCAGCTCCCAGGGAATGTGGATGAGAAAGCCCAGGCCTGGTACGCGAAGTCCTGCGCGGAAGTCGCCGCCGGGGTTTCTGACACGCGTTTCGCGAGTTTGATCTCCATGGCGAGCCGCTACGCCCGTCGCCGTCCAGCGCAGATCACGAGCGCGGCCAGCGCGCAAGCTAGCCGGCTCTTGACGGGCTGGAATCCGGAACGCTGGAGCCTGCTCGATCTCTTGCGCGTGGGCTTGGTTCTCGCGCGTCCGGACCTGGAAACACCGACCGCAGTCAAGGCCATCGTGGGTGCCTGCAAGTTCGGGGACGTCGGGGAGCTTTGTGCACTCTACCGTTCCTTCTGCTTCTTGCCCCAGCCCGCGGACTACCTCTGGCAAGCGGGGGAGGGCTGTCGCAGCAACATGAACGAGGTCTTCGAGTCCATGGCATGCGACAACCCCTACCCGGCCGCGAATTTTGACGACACCGCTTGGCGAGCCCTAGTCGTCAAGGCGGTCTTCATCGGTGCGCCTCTTTGGCGCGTGCACGGCCTGGACGATCGACTTGGGGATGAAATTGCCCACGTCGCCCTCGATCTGGCCGACGAACGGCGCAGCGCAGGTCGCGTCTTGCAGCCTGAGTTGTGGTTGTGCCTGGGAACCCATGGGGGCGAGCGCGCCTTCAAATCGATGCTCGTCGAAACCAAAGCCCCCGAGATCGAGAGCCGCCGGGCAGCGGCCCTGGCCTTGGGGCGTGCAGGACACCAGGGCCCCCTGGGCGATCTTCGCAAGACCGAGACGGACACCGAGGTGCTCGCCACCATCGAACTGGCCCTCGCGGGTGAAACGGACCAAACTCAGTTCCGTGCCCTTCAAGCCTACGCACACTAAGACCCCCACTAGAGATTTCAGCGATGCGATTCTTTGATCCCCATATTCACCTTACCAGCCGCACCACCGACGACCTGCAGCGCATGGCTGCCGCCGGCATTCGTGCGGTCATCGAGCCCGCTTTTTGGATCGGTCAGCCGCGAACCCAGGTGGGCAGCTACGTGGACTACTTCTCCAGCCTGATAGGTTGGGAGCGCTTTCGGGCCAGCCAGTTTGGGATTGCCCACTACTGCACCATCGGTCTCAATTCCAAGGAAGCCAACAACCGCGAGTTGGCCAAGGAAGTGCTCGAGCTCTTGCCACGCTTCGCCTTCAAGGAAGGGGTGGTCGCGATCGGTGAGATTGGATTCGACGAGATCACGGACGCGGAGGAGTACGCCTACCGTTGGCAGCTCGAATTCGCGGTCGAGAACGACATGGTCGTCATGGTGCATTCGCCGCACCGAGACAAAAAGCGTGGGATCGTGCGCTCGATTGAGATCGCTCAGGAACTGGGTCTGCCCATGGAGAAATTGATCATCGATCACAACAACGAAGAGACCGTGGATGACACGCTCGCCTCCGGGGCCTGGGCTGCCTTCACGATCTATCCCAACACCAAGATGGACTCCACCCGGATGGCCGCCGTGGTGGAGAAGTACGGTTCGGAGCGCATCATTGTTGATTCCTCCGCCGACTGGGGCATCTCGAATCCGCTCTCCGTGCCCGAATCCGCCGCCAAAATGCAGGAGCGCGGCATCGACGCCGAGACGATTCGCTTGACCACCTGGCAAAACGCGATCGATGCGTATGGCCAGTCTGGACAGATCGATGTGGAAGCCCTCGAAGCGGACGCCGAGATCGACATGACCAAGACGTTCCTCGACAACTCTGTTTTGCGTGGTCAACCGCCCACGGTGGAAACGGCGACTTGGTTGGGCTCGGAAGCGTAGTCGACGAAAGGGCGGGCACACCCGTGCTTGCCCGTCGAGCTTGATCACTCACTCAGTGCATTGAATAGTTACCTGCGATTGCTGCGGTCTGAACCGCGTTTGCTGGCTTTTGGGTTTGTCCTGACGTTCTTCTCGTCTTTTGGGCAGACCTTCTTCATCTCGCTCTTCGGGGGCGAGATTCGCTCGAACTTCGGGCTCTCGAACACGGACTACGGGCTGACCTATTCCGTGGCGACGCTCTGTAGCGGGCTCACGATCATTCGGATTGGGCGCAAGATCGACACAGTGGACTTGCGCCGCTTCACCTTGTTGCTATGTGCCGGTCTGTTTGCCGCCTGCGCGTTGGTCGCGGGGGCCAGGGGAGTGGCGGTCCTGTCCGTGGGTTTCTTCCTCTTGCGCCTCTGCGGTCAAGGCTTGCTCAGTCATGCCGCCTTGACCAGCATGTCCCGCTACTTTGGCCGTCAACGGGGCAAGGCCCTCAGCATTGCAGGACTTGGTTTTCCAGTGGGGGAAGCGATTCTGCCAATCTTGGCCGTGCTTGCGATCGGAAGCATCGGTTGGCGCGAGGCTTGGAGTGTGGCGGCGGGAGCCGTTGTGGTCTGTCTCGTCCCCGCCGTGATCTATTGCTTGCGAGGGCATGAGGAGAGGCACCGGGTGCACCTGGAAGGGATGTTGGAATTGAGAACAGGTGCCGCAGCCAGCGACGGTGGTACAAAGCCTTGG
>JBLIMI010000010.1:0-17215 GCA_047638655.1 Minisyncoccia bacterium
TGATGGCCGATCTTGGCGATACCAGCGCCCGCAATGCGGGTGAAGAAGCAGGGCTCGCTCTCGCAGAGCTCCATGGCTTCCTGGTACTGACCTTCGTCGAACAGGGCTTGGACCTCATCGATCAGCTCGGGCGGTGCCAGCTTGTCGCGCTTGAGGGTGACTGCGTTCTCGATCACCACCGCGAGGGCGACCACCGAGAGCACGATGATGAGGATACCGATCGCACCTGACTTGGTGAAAACGTCCAGAGCTGAACTCTCGACGTCCGCAGCAAACAGGGGAGAAGTGGTAAGGGCCGCCGCAGCAGCAATGGGGAGGGACCGGGCGGCCAGGTGGGCCAAACGGGTCTTAGCCTGACAAAGGATCATGACCTGGGAACTCCTTGGGAGTCGAACTTGAGAAGGGGTGATGGGGATCCGATTCGGCGGATGGGCTCTGCGAGCCCGACCGAGAGGGTTGGTATCAAGAGAGGGCCTAGAGAGTCTCGAGGACTTTCCGGGCTGCTGACGCTGACGGGGTGTCTCCGAAGGAATCGATGAGCGCAGTCAGGCGCAGTCGCGCTGCCCCTGTGGCTCCCTTATCCCCCAGTTGAATCATAGTTTCTGCAAGATGCAGAAGAGCGAGCGCTGAGCGATCGCGATTGGTGAAATCGATGCTGGCCACGGTGGCGAAGTTGACGCTGGCCTCGCGGTGCTTGGCCTGGGCTGTCTGGGCCATTCCGAGGCCGAGCATGGCGCCGAAGCGCAGGGCCGAAGGCTGGTCCTTCGAGCCGGCAATCTGAGAATTGAAGAAGGTCTCTGCCTGGCGTGCTTGTTCGGAGGCGAGCAGCACGAATCCTTCGCTGAGCTGAACCTCGGCGGCCAGGGTCTTCAGGCTGGCCTGCTCCGGGGAATCCTCGACGGCGGCGGCCAGCAAAGCGTTGACCTCGGTGGTCAGCACACCGGCAATTTCCCGGGCGCCGAGGGTTTCACCGGCGGCGGTTAGGGTGCGGATGGCATCCAGACCGGCGAGGGCGCACAGCGAGCGGTCGTAGCCGGGGGTGGGGGCAGCCCCGGTTCCGGCTTCGAAGAGTTGGCGGTAGAGGGTGCCGGCCTGCTTCAGGTCCGTGTCGTTGCCACGCAGCAACATGGCCCGCGCCTGCAGGGAACGCACGCTCGGAACGTCCCGTGAGCCGGGGTAGTCTGAGAGGAACTGCACAAATTGGTCGAGGGCCCCGTCGAAGTGCGAGGGGTCCGTCGCGCCCAAGTACATGAGGGATTCTCCCGCACGGCGTCGGGCGATGGCCTGAATCACACCGCGCTCATCATCGCTCGCGGCGAGGGTGAACTTGGCGGCGGCGTTCTCGTAGTCCCCGCGTCCGAAGTAGTCTTGGCCTTCGCGGAAGGCACTGGAAACGTTGCCCCAGATGATGCGTTCGACGTTGGAACCGTCGAGGCGCCGTTCCTTTCCGTCCTGATCGAGCACCACGTTGATCAGCCCGTTCTCGGTGACGACGCCGGTAACCTGGCGGCTGCTATCCGTAAGGAAGACTTGATCCGGCCGTCCGCCCTGGGCCCAGGTGGGGGCGCAGAGCAGCGCACTCACGAAGCCCCCGGTGACCAGGGTCTTGAGCGTGGAGAGGAGGGCGTGGGTGTGGCGTTGCATGGGGATGGGGGGGGACATTCTATGGAAGAGGGCCTAGGTCACAACCAAATAAGGTGGAGCGGTGGCGGGCTGGGTTCTCGAGAGGGAATCTAGTGCAATTTGCCCCAGAGCCAGACCATACGGCGTCGGAGGATGTCGGAAGCCAGTTCGGCCTCCAGATCGCCCGCCTCCTCGCAGGACTGGTCGACGCCGGGGACGCCGTTCTTGCCCTTGAAATCGCTACCGAGCTGCTGGACCAGTGCGTTGAGCTGGGACCTCGCGGAGTCCGTTTTTTTGCTGTCCTTGGGGCCGCCCTCGGCGGTACCCCAACGGTAGTAGCCGTAGGCAAGTTGGAACTTGAGGTCGTACCAGCCGCAAACCCACTTGTCCGAGACGCTGTTTCCGAGCGCGTTCAGCTTCTCGGTGGCGAGCTGGAAATCCTCGGCGGTCTGTCCCGCTCCAGGAATCTCGCGGATGTCCGAAGCGCTCCCCTGGACCCAACCGAGCACGGAACGGGTGTAGTTCATCACCGTGCGCTTGGAGGGCTTGTTGATGAGGCTGGCCATCAGTTCCGAGAGGATGGCCTGGGCCTCGGCGACTTTCAGTTGCTCGAGGTAGCCGTGGGCCAGGTCGGGCTTGATGTAGACGGCAATCTGTTTCTCTTGCTCCGGATCGCTGTCGAACTTGGAGATGATTTTCTCGAGCACCGGGACGGCCTTGTCCCAGTCGGAAAGCTCCACCCAGTGGCGGGACTCGGCGCGCAAGTTTCCGAAGCTCGGTGTGCTGGCGTTCTTGTTGCCAAGTTCCATCAGGGTGGCCATCTCGAGGGTGGCGGCCTTCCAACTGTCGGTCCCCTTGGTCTCAGCGTCGCGTGTCTTGCTCAAGACCTTGTAGAGATCGATACCGAGCTTGGCCACGAAGTCGCTGGCGGGGAAGGTGTCGATCAGTTGCGCCAACATGTCCTTGGCTTCAGCGATCTTCTCGATCTTGGCGAAGGAGTTGCCGACCATGCTCATCACCCAGGGGGCGAAGTTGGTCTGGTCGGGGAAACTCTTGTGGTAGCTCGCGGAGGAGGCGCAGACCTTCTCGTACTGGCGAGTACCGAACTCGTGATAGCAACGGTAGAAGCTGGCGGTGGCCATGGCGTCCTGGCGCTTGGCTTCCTTGCCTCCACTGACACTGTTGAGGTCGTTGGTGACGAAGTTCTCGATGTAGTCCACCCAGGATGCGTAGGCCTCGTCTTTCTTGCCCAGGCGATAGTTGCAGACGGCGATGTAGACCACGGCTTTTTCGTAGTCGATGCCAGCGCGCTGCACTTGCGAGAAGTGGGTGATGGCCTCCTCGTAGTCTTTCTTGCGACGGGCGCGGTCGCCCTTGTCGTACTGAATCTGGTTGCCGTCGGCCTTGGACATCTCGGCGGCGATGGTCTCGGCCTGCTCGTACATGGTTTGCAGCAAAGCGTCGCCGGGGGCGTTGCGCAGCAGTTCCTGCATCGCCTTGTAGTAACCGGTGGCGTTGTAGCTGTCGTACTCCGGGTCTCCGGCGTAGGTGGTGCAACCCTCGCGATAAGCGACGGCGGCCTCGTAGTTGCGATCCAGGAACTGGTAGGAGCGAGCCAGGCGCAGGAAGGTCTTGGGGCCTAGCTCCACCTTGAGGGATTGGTCCTTGTCTTCGAGGGACAACAGCACGCGCTTGAAAGCCTCGATGGCGGGGATGTACTCCTTCTCCGTGTACTTGCCTTCCGCAGCCTCGTAGAGAACCTCGGGGTCCACGTCGATGCCGGGGCGGGAGGTGATGTCCGCAATCAGCTTCTGGCCGTGAACACGCATGATGTTGGTGGAGTTCTCACTCACGACCTGTTGGGCGATGCGCAGTGCCAGGTCGGCGGTCCCGATGCTGTTGCGCTTGCTGGGGGTCTTGCCCGTGTCGGCTTTGGCTGCATCCTCCGATGCGTACCACTTGCCTTCGCCGGAGTTCAGTCGACCTACGACCATGCCGCCCGCGTCCAAGAGGACCTTGGCGGCTGCGAGCAAAGAGGGGTAGCCCATTTGCGTGGAGTACTCGAAACCCTCTCGGCGCTGGGTGTTGTAGAGGTGCATGGAGTAGAGCGTTGCGCGCTCCACTTCTCCGTTGGAGAGCAGAGCGTTGATCAAACCCTTCGTCGAAAGCTCGAGGAACAACCAGCGCTGCTCCTTGTGACTCTGAGAAAGCTCCTGCTCCTGGACGATCGTGTTCCAGCTCTTGAGGTCTGCCGGCAGGGCTTGGTCGATCACGGCTGCGAAGTAAATCGAAGCCAGTTCCCACTCTTGCTCGGCGGAGTACACTTGACCGATGAGGTCGTAGGCGCGCAGGGCGACGGGGGTGCCCTCGCCCACCAGGAAGACCACGTCTTCGAGGATGCCGCGGGCTTCTTCGAAGCTGAAAGTGCCGTCGTCGCTACTCTTGCCGATCTCGAGGTTGATCAGGGAGCGATTCATCATCGCCTTGGCCAGATCCTGCTTGACCGACTCCGGGGGCGTGTCGGAACTATTGAACGTGGCTTGAAGCTCGTCGATCAGGTTGCGAGTGAGATTGTTGGCGTCCAGCAGCACCTCGGAGCGGCGCAGGCGCAACGTCTCGGCTTCCTCCCCAATGGCTTCCTCCATCGAGATCTGGAGAGCCTTGGCGAAGGTCGTTGAAATGTTGATGAATCCCGAACGGGCCTCGGGGGCCGCACTCGAGTTGGGGTTTTGCTGCAGGAACTCACCGTAGGCCACCAGGGCCTGTTCGAAGAGGTCGTTGCGCTTGGCGTGGTCGCGCTCGGCGATCGCTCCTTGCCCGTAGATCTCGCACTTGACGACACCTAGGCGCTCCGCCGTGGAGGCCTTCACGCCATCTTTCTCGATGCGCTTGATGACCTCACTGGCGAGGTCCACAAATCCCCAATCCTTGGCGAGGCCTTTGGCGAAGGAGATTTCATCGTTGACTTCGGCCTCGCTCTTCTCGAGCGCGGGGGCACTAACGGCGGAGGCCGGTGCGCTGATGAGGGCAAAGGTCGCTGCGGCAAGGGCGGTCAGGCTCAGGGCACGCGGGAGAGCGAAGGATTGGCTCTTCTTGGCGATCATGGGGGCGCTCAGTGTCGTGAGAAAAGGTAGAAGCGACGGGGGGGGCTAGCCTGGGGGGCACGACCCGCCTTGAGTCGATGGATTCCCCGGGGAACTACCCGGGGGGGGGCGTGCGGCAACGCACGATCTTGCATGAGTTTTCCGCACGGTCCATATCGGGCTCTCCCTTTGCGGGGAAAATTCCGCCTGACGGACCAGGGGTTCTTGGAAACAAGGAGAGAGGCCTCGACATGGCCGAGGCCTCTCCCGTGAATTTCTGTCAGGAGCAAGCGATCCGCAGGGGTCTTTGGTTGGCTTGCAAAGTCGTCACTTTGGTTTTCGGTCGGCGACCTAGCGGCGAAGCCCCAACTGGGCTCCGGTGGGCTCGCTCTCCGAGGGGATGACAATATCGGCTCGCAACAACACCATGAGCTTCTTGCGGGCGATGTACTTGCCCTTGCGCTCGAAGAGCATGGAGATCAGCGGGATCTTGTTCAAGATAGGAACGCCGGAGCGGTAGTCCTTCGTGCCGGAAGTCTTGAGACCGCCGAGCATGACGGTGGCACCGTCGGGCATCGGAATCGAAGTCCGGATGCGCTGGATTTCAAGCTCCGGGAGCTCGATGGTCACCGAGGCCTGGGAACCCAGGGTGGTGGTGACTTGGCGAATCGGGCGCTTGAGCTCCGCGATGGTGGGGCGCAACTCCAAGGTGATGAAGCGACGGTCGGCGGAAACCACCGGGCGCACGTCGAGGATCACACCGTCTTGGATGACGTCCACGATCGGGTCGGCGATGGATGCCGCCTGGGCGATCTCCACGTCGAAGTCTTTCACGTAGGTGACCTGATTGAGCACGGTCAGGTTGGAGCGACCGGTGTTCGAGATCAAGATCCGCGGGTTGGAGACCAGCTCCACACGCTCGGACTTGCTAACGGCACGCAGGATGAGCTCGAGCTGGATGTCGTTGATGTACGTCCACTGGAAGCTCAAACCGCCCGTGGCTTGAAGGCCATCGGGGTCATCCTGGCCGCCGTTGTCGTCACCGAGAGCGTTGTCGTAGAGGTGCTCGACGCGGCCGCGGATGTCGCCATCGTTGCCCTCGTCAAGGTAAGCACCAAGGCTAGGGTCACCGCCGATCTCGTCACCGAGCTCGGCTTGGGTGGTGGCGTCGCCAAAGTCGTCGAAGAATTCGTTGGTACCGAGGCCAGGCTGGCCAAGACCGCGGAAGTCGACGCCGATGTCCTCGAGGAAGTTGTCCTCGACGCGGATGAAGCGTGACTGGATGTCGACCATGATGCCGGTCGCCTCGCGCAGGTCGGCGAGCAGTTGGCTGATCTTCTCGTGCACGGCGGGGGTCTGGTTGACGACCATCACGCCGTTCTCATCGATGGCCAAGTTGTTGGCCGGGTCCAGTTCCCAAGACTCGGGGTCGATGTTGTTGCGGATCAACTCGTCGAGCAAGTCGCCGGTGACCACACCTGCTTCTTTCTCTTCGATGTCCTCGTCCGGGTAGCTGATGCCACCGGAGGGCTCGATGTTGATCTCGGCGCCGGGGAAGTCCTTGATCGGGCGGATCAGGTCACGCACTTCGTACATGACGAGCTCTTGGCCACCGATCAGTTCTTCGGCGGTCACAAACTTGACCACGCCGTCTTTGATCTTCCAGCTGAGGGAGTCGTTGATCTCGGCGATGATGTCGAGAATCTTCTTCACGCTGTACTCGGGCAACTGGAGGTTGACCATGGTCTCCTCCTCGCCGAGTCCCTCACGCACCGCTGTGCTAATGATGAAGTTGATTCCCGTGAGGGTCTGAAGGAAGTTGGCCACGTCCGCGAGGGGAGCGCCTTCGCCGTCTTCACCCCCACACTGGGGTGCGAAGCGAACTTCCTCGAGGCGATCGGAGACGCTTCGGTTTTCCAGGTCCGCAGAGGCGTTGCGCGACGAGAATTCCAAGGGCTGGCGCTGGGTGACTTCCAACCAACGGTCGAGGTCGTCGAAGACCACGGCATCGTTTTGGATCACGTCCATGGTGTCCAGGTCGGCGAAGGTTCGCAGCCACTGTTCCTTGTAGTCGCGGCGGTTGCGCTCAGCGGTGGTCAGGTGACGTGCCTGCTGAGAGTTCTCCTTGAGCAGGGTGGCCGCTTGGTTGCCGGGATCTTCGAGCAGGACCAAGTCGCAGTACGACTCAGCCTGACGGAAGTTCTCGTTCAAGAAGGACTGGTTGGCCTCGTTGAAGAGACTGATCAAGCGGCTCTCGACGTACTCATCTTCACGACGCTCGGCTTCGGCGCTGGCGCGCTGAGCGGTCTCGTGGGCGAGGCGTTCGGATTCCTGTCGAGCTTCCTCGCGCAGGTCCACGGCCTGGTTGAGCATGCCCGTGACGAATTGCTCGTCCAGGGACTCCGTGGCGATCAGGGGGTTGTAGCGCAGGATCATCTCCGCGCTGCGGAAGTCCTGGATGGCCTCGTCGTAGTCGGCCTTGCGCAGGGCAGCCTGTCCGCGGACGGTGAAGCGTTCGGCTTCGATGCGAGCCTGGGCCCGCTTGACCATCGCGCGTTCGACTTCGTCCGCCAGGGTGTCAGCCACCACGGCGTAACGATGACCGAGCATGGCCTCGACTTTTTGCATGGCTTCGCGTGCCTGCTCATTGCCAGGGTCCACGGCGATCGCCTGTGAGTAGGAAACCAGGGCGCCTTCGAGGTCACCCCGTTCGAACTGCTGGTCTCCATCCTTGAGGGATTCACCGGCGAGGAACTCGCGCTGCGAACGCTTGCGCGTGATGCGGTCGGCGTCTTCTCGCAACTGTGTTCCCTGGAGCCCGGCTGAAGCCGTGAACGGCTCGGGTTCCGTGAACGAAGCGGAAGCGACATTCGCCGGGTCAGTCGTGGTCGGGTCCGACATGCCGGACGCGGACTCAGTGTCTGACCCGATAGCCTCGAGCATTTCAGGCTCGGGGGACTCCGCATTTTGTGTGGGAGTCGTCGGTTCGGTGGAGCGGCAGGCGGCAGGGGCCAGCGCAAGAAGCGGCAGGAAGAGGAATCTCAGACGCATGAGTTCTCGAGCCTTGGTGACGAGGCCTAGGAGGGAGATGCGATTCCGGCGCAGTGCCGGTCACGCTCTGGGATGACGGATGCCATCTCAGCGAAAACGTAAATTTCAGTGGGAGGAACGCGCTAACGGTCCTGTCGTGAAGACTGCCTCGTTATCGAAACGTAGATCCTCGTGTCTCTCGCAAACACTGAAGGTTTTCAGCGTACGAAGAGTTCGAAGAACTGGCCTGAGTCACTGGGGCAGTCTGCAAGTGACCGTTGAATGAGTTGCACCGACGCGCGGGGCAATGCACTCGACAATCACGGTGTTTTGTTTGTGCTCCGCCTTACCCGGTGACGTACCCATTCCGACTCGCGGGGGGGTAGGGATCGGCACGCAGCGCGGCCGGTCAACGTCTTGGGGGGATGGGGAACCCTTCAAAGAGAGCGGGGAGGATAGCGACAGGATCGGGGAGGGTCAACTGAACCGCCCGGAACCCATCACGGTTCTTCCCGGCCCAAACCAATTGGGCCTGCGCCCGCTACCTGCCGAATCGGTGCCTGTAACCACCTGATATCGGAAAGCTGGGGCGGATTTCGGAAGGCCATGCATAAGGATAAGGTCAAAGAAATGACTCAACAGGAGTCTGGGCGGACCCAAATGAACGAGGGGGCGGGGGCGGGGCAGGAGGCGGCCCTAATGGCTCATTCGGCCGTCGCATATCCGCCATCAAATTCATTTTCATTGCCCGTCGCCGAAACTTTCGGCCGCGGATACCTAGGCGCTCTCCGCGAGCCGTTCGAGAGCCCGCTGGATGTCCTGCCAGCAGTCCTTCTTCATGTTTGGGGAACGCAGCAGGAACGCGGGGTGGTAGGTGGGAACGATCGGACGTCCCCCGCGCTCGTGGATTTTTCCGCGCATACTGCCCATGGAGTCCTCGCAGCCCAGCACGTGTTGGCTGGCGTGCTTGCCCAGGGTGATGATGACAGCGGGGTTCACCAGTTCGATCTGACGGTCGAGCCAGGCCGTGCAGAGAGCCTTCTCTTGCTGGCTAGGGTCGCGGTTCTCCGGCGGGCGGCACTTGAGCACGTTTGCGATGTAGACGTCCTCCCGGCGCATTTGCATGCCCTTCGTGATGATGTCCGACAGCAGCGCTCCAGCCCGCCCTACGAAGGGAATGCCGCGGGCGTCCTCTTCGGCACCGGGGGCCTCGCCGATGAAAAGCACGCGAGCGCTGCCGTCGCCGTCCGCGAACACGGTTTGCTTGCGCGTTTCGCAGAGGGAGCAGGCCTGGCAAGTGCTGACGGCGGTTCGCAGTTCTTCGAGAGTGCGTGCGCTTGCGGCCAGGGCTGCGGGTGAATTGGGGGCTGCGCTAGGCGTCGCAGGGGGCTTGGCAGTGGGGGAGATCAGCGGGGCGGTGCTGGTGGGCGCCGCGACCAACGGGCGTTGCGCTTCCAGCACGGGAACCGGCACGCGCCGGCGACCGCGACGTCGGTCACGTTCAAGATGCGCTTGCAATGCATTCGCCAAGGAGGCCGCTTCCTGTTGGTGGCTCATGCTGTCCCCACGGAGTTCAGGGAATGGACGGGCCGCCCGATGAGGCGTGTGCCCTCTTCGTGCTCTTCCGGTTGCAGGCGAACCTCGACCAACTTGGGCAGCAGGCCGGGCCAGTCCGCGAGTTCAAAGCGAACGCGTTGGTAGCGCCCGCCCAGGCCGCTCGTGCCTTCGGGAACCACGGTCTCGAGGCGGCCCGCGATGCGCTCGCGGAAGGCGTCGCCCAGTTCGCTCGAGAGTTCTCCGAGACGCATCCGACGGTCGCGCATTTCCTGGGACTTGACCTGCTGCTTGGCGCTGGCTGCAGCCGTGCCGGGCCGTGCGCTGTAGGGGAATACGTGCACTTTTGAAAACTTGCCAGACTGCAGAATTCGCAGGCTATCCTGGAAATGGCGCTCTTCTTCGCCCGGGAACCCCACGATGACATCGGTCGTGAAGGCGGGCTCGTCGAGGGCTTCGTGGATCTGTAGACAGCGCTCCAGGTACTCGTTACCCGTGTACCAGCGATTCATGCTGAGCAGCACTTCGTCCGAGCCGGATTGCAAGGGCAGGTGCAGGTGCGTGGCGATGCGGTCGGTGCGCTCACGTAGCAAGCCGACGAGTTCATCGTTCACTTCTGTGGCTTCGATGGAAGAGAGTCGGAAACGGAAGTCGAGACGCTCTCCCTCTTCGTTGCGAACTTCCAGGGCCACCAGGGTGCGCATCAAGTCGGCCAGAGTTTGGCCGAAGTCACGTCCCCAGTGCCCGATGTGAATTCCGCACAAGACGATTTCCACGTGACCCGACAGCACCAGGCGTGTGACCTCGTTCGACAACTCCTCGGCGGAACGCGAACGGCTACGGCCCCGCACGCTGGGGATGATGCAATAGGAGCAGGCCATGTCGCAGCCATCCTGAATCTTCAGGAAGGCCCGCGTGTGTCCATGGAATTCGGTGATGCCGTAGGGGATGCCGAGTTCTTCGGGTGACAGTTCTTCTCCTAGCTCGCGCAGGAAATTGAGCGGGCGCTTGGCTTCGCCGCCGGTCAAGACCCACTCGACCCCGGGAAGTTCCCGTAAGACTTCGGGCTCGCTCTCGGCCAGGCAGCCCACCATGCAAATTTTGGTGGCTGGGGACTCCCTGTGAAGCCGGCGAGCCAGCTGGCGTGCCTTGCGACCGGCCTCGGCCGTCACGGTGCAGGTGTTCATGACCACCAGGTCGGCCCCTCCTGGGGCCTCGTTCCAGCCCCGCCGCACGAGCGCCTCGCGCAGGACCTGGGTGTCGTATTGATTGGCTTTGCAGCCGAAGGTCACAAATCGAACGGTTCCCATGGGGCGAATCTTACTCCGGCGGGCCCGCGGAAGCGCTAACTTGTGCCCTCGTGAGCCTTTGAACTTCTCCCGCGCCCATGCACCACTATTTCTCTCGCTGCGCCGACTTGGCCACCCTGGCCCTTGTGATCTGCCTGTCCGCCTGCGGCGAGGACGTGGCCGGTGGCGGAGAAGCTTCATCCGACTCGGCTGGGGCCCTCGAAAGCATGCAGAGCGCCATGGCGCGGGTGGAGAGTGAACCGCTGCGCGACCTGCGACGGGCGTTGGACCTAGGCATTCTCGAACAGGCCATGCAAATCATGGAGACCCTGGAGCCCGAAGACCTGGGCGTGGAGTGGGAGCTCTTCCAGGCCCGACTGGCTTCCTTGCGCAGCCAGGACCTGGACGTGACGCGGGCGATCGAAGCGGCCCGCGCGCTGTCCGCCAACGACCCTCGTGTCTACGGCACGGCTGCAGAACTGCATGCAGCCGCTGGTCGGCTTGAAACAGCCCGGGAAGAACTGCGCCGGGGCCTCGAAGCCTGTGGAATTGGCCCCGAACTGTTGCGTGCCCAGGGAGTGTTGGAGCTGTGCCGACAAGGGCAAGCCACCCAAGGCTTGGCCCTCCTCGATCGCGCACTCGCCTACGACGCGAGCTTGCCATTCACCCTGCGGGCTCGGGCTCAGGGAAATTTGCTGCTGGCCAAGAAGGCATTGGGGGAACAGCGCAATCGAGCCGCCCTGGAGCTCGTGCGCAAGTCCCTGGAACTGGACGCGGGTGACGGAGACGCGCGACTCTTCTTCACCGACGCACTGGCTGCCAACGGCGAGTTCTCAAGCGCCGTGCACGTGCTCGAGGAATTGGTCGCGGATGGCGCGGACCGCCAATCGGAGTTGGCTGGAATGTACAAGCGCGCCGCGATCGGCGAGCTAGTCATGCGCAATCAGTCGGCCGCTCTTGAGTACTTTCGATTGGCCCGCGATGCCGGCTTGACCGACGAGGAACTGGGCAGCGGAGCGGACAAGTTGCACGAAGGGGCGTTGAAGAGCATGAAGGATGGTTCCGATGCCTTCGCCGCGGGTGACCTGGACCAAGCCCGCACTCACTACGAACACGCGTTGCGGTACGACAGCAGCTTGCTCGTCGTGCATAGTCAACTGGCGGTGGTCCTCTTCCAACAGAAGGAGTTCTTGCCGGCCGCAACCCACTGGCGCGAGGTGCTGGACACGGCCATCGCCGAGGAACTGGAACTGCCGGACCCCACCCACATCTTCCTCGCCAAGGCACTCTTCGCAGCGCAGGACAAGCTGGCCGCCAAGCGCGTGCTGGAGCTCTACCTCGAGCGCCAACCGCAGGGCAAGTGGGTCGAATCGACCACGGCGCTCCTCGGAGAGCTGAAGTAGGCGGGGACGAACGCGGCTGCACGTAAGCCGTTTCCGGGCAACGGCTTGGGCTTCTAGATCGGTGTCGTCGTTCGGCTACGCACCGATGAGATTCGGAATTTGCCGCTGCTATCGAACCCCTGGTGCAGCGTTTGGTGGACCCCGCGCTGAGCTTTCATGATCTCGCTGAAGCTCGCGATCTGCTGCTTGCAAGTTCGGAACTCGTCAACGAACTCTCCCCGGCACATCGGTACGGACCTCCCATCCTGTTGACCACCTGCTTGGCGCTGCGCCATGTCGATGGGCTGCTGCACGGCGTGCCGGACACCGCAGAAGCTTCTGTTCCTGAAGGCAACAGCGCTTCGGTGAATGGACTCCTCTACGGGCTGGCGGGGCTGGTGTTATGGGCCTTCCTCTTTTGTGGGAGCCTCTGGTGTTCCTTGGTGGGGCTCGAAGTTCGCTTGCTGAAGGGCGGGCGTGCCTCTCGCTTGCGTTGCGCCCTGCAGTCCGCTGCATCGAGGGCGAGCGTGATGTACTTCATCATCATTCTCGAACCGACCTACCTCTTCGATGTGAATCCTTGGCTGCTCTGCCTGTACTTTCCACTCTTGGCGCTGTTGCCTCCGGCGGGCTTGCTGATCGCCGGCACCCCTGGTCGAACGGCCGCTGGCGGGACCCTCGGAACCTGCTTTGCCCGTGGCCCTCAGAGAAGGCGCTGATGACGCGTGCGAGGGACCCGGCCTTGGCGGTCGCGCAGTGTTCGCGTCGAACGGGTCGTCCCGCGCTCACTCTGTCCCGCCTAGTTCCCGGTAGCGTGCGTATCTCTGTGCGGCTTCTTCATCGTGGCCGAGCTCTTTCAAGAGCCGGGAAAGGGCCAGGTGCGCACCCAGGTAGCGACCAGCGCTGGACTCGGGACCTGTCACGATCAAACGCAGGTCCGTCAGAGCGGCTGCGCTTTGTCCCGCGCGTATAGCGAGCAAGGCGCGGTTGAAGCGCGCGTCGGTCAGGGTCGCATCGAGTTCGAGGGCACGGTTGTAAGCCTTGTAAGCCGCTTCGTCGTTTCCTTGTTTGCGCCGTAATTCGCCCCGTAGGGCCCATCCACGGGCAAATTCGGGGTCGATCTCCAGGGAACGGTCCAGGGCGCTGGAGGCTTGCGCTAACTCGTCGACGCTGGACCACAGTTGCGCCAGTCCATAGTGAGGCAGGGAGTCCATGGGGTCCTCGCGCACTTGCAAGCGGCGAGTCTTGTAGAAGGCGTGCCAGGTGGAGAGGTTTTGGCCTTGAGCGCGGTACTTGGACGCGGACTCCAGATCGCGGCGTGCGAGGGCCGAGGCGGAGAGCAGGTGCCAGGCAGAGGGGGCTTGCGGGTGCAGGCGCCAAGTTTGCACGAAGTGTTGCAGGAGTTGTTGCGAGGTCTGGGACTGCCCGAGTCGAGCTTGGGCTTTGCCAACAAGCCACCAACTATCGGCCTGTTCGGGGTAGCGCAAGCTCAGGTTCTTGTTCTCCCCTGCTTGTGATTGCGTCAAGCGCTGGATGACTTCGGTGAGTCTGTCTTGCCCAAGCTCGAGGCGAGCCAGACCCAGCTCGATGGCCGCGGGGGAATCGCTGTTCTTGCAGCCTTCCAGCAATTCGAAGGCGAGCACGGTCCCACCGGTTGCGGATAGAGCGCGGGCGTACAAGGCGAGAGCCTCGCCGTCCTTGGCGAGCGAGCTATCCTGCGCGAACAGGCTACGCGCTTCGCGGACCACCTCGGCGGGGGAGTTCAGTTCGATGGATTCGAGCCAGCGTGCGCGAAGTTCGTTCGGTGTTTCGGCGAACGTGGGGACCCAGCTGCTCAGGAGCAATAATAGGAGAGCTTTCATCGACTCCACTCCGTGACGCCGATGAGGCCGCGACCCTCTTCGATGTGCAGGGTTCGATCCGCTGCGCCCGCTGGAAGTTCGGTGACTTTACCGGACGGCCATTGCACGCGCAGTGAGCGGTAACTCTCCTCACGGCCCAGGCCGAAGTGCAAGAGCGGCGAGGATGACGACTGAAATCCCTGGGTGGTTTGAAGCTCGCGCAGGCTGGCAAATTCGTCGGGACCGGAGCCCACCACCAACAGCACCCGGGCTCCCATGGCGTCCCTCGGAGTGCGCCGCTGGCCTGCCTCTGGTTTGCCCCGTGGCAGGGGACCGGCGCTCAATTGAACTAGCAGCCGATGCTGTTCGGGGCCCGAGTCATTGATGCCCAGGGCGCAGGGGCCGTCGATGGTGGTCAGCACCAGGTCCGGTCGCCCATCGCCGTCGAGGTCGCCCACGGCACTGCCACGGGTTCCCGCGATTCGCCCGAACAGAGTAGAGCTATCCGCGGATTGGAGTCGTTGTGCGCCGGGCTGCGGCCCGAGCTTCCAGAGGCCATCGGCCTGCGCGTAGCTTGTGCCCGTTAGCTCCTCGTCGGCTTGCGGGTAGACGTGTCCGTTGGCCGTGAACAGCTCTAGCCAACCGTCTCCATCGAAGTCTTCCAGATGCACGCTCCAGGAAAGCAGCGCTCGAGTTTCTCTACCGAGCCCATAGCGAAAGGTTTCGTTGCTAAATCCAAGAGCGTTACCAAAGTAGAGGCCCACGGGTTCGTCGCTGAAGTTGGTGACTGCGTAGTCGAGCAGACCGTCGCGATTGACATCTCCGCAGGCTAAACCCATTCCGGCTTCCGGGTTTCCATCGGCGGAGAAGGCGAAACCTGCTTCATAACCATGATCGCGAAAGAAGCCCTTGCCGTCATTGACGAGCAATAGGTTTGCGCTGCTGTCGTTGGCGACCAACAGATCCGTGTCTCCGTCGCCATCCACGTCCGAAGGCAAGACCGCAAGGGTGAAGCCCGGCTTGTGATCGATCAGTCGTTCTGGTTCGTGAATGAAGCCCCTATTCTCCGTGCCGAGAAAGAAACGGTCGCCCTGGGGTTGGAGTCCGCGTGGGCCACAATAGACCTCGTGACCTTTCCAGCGGCACGGGATAGAGAGTTGTCCGCCCGTGATTTCGCTGACCATTGGATCGAGGGGGTCTAACTTGAGGTAGTTGCCCACGTAGAGGTCGAGCCGTCCGTCACCATCCGCATCGAACAAGGCCAGGCTTGTGCTCCAAAGGGGCGCGTTGCCCATGGGGCGTTCTTCGCCGGGGATGAGGCCTTCTGCCGGTCCGTGTCCGATCAGGCTTTGCCAGGTTTCGAGTTGGCCCGCATCGTTTTGCATCAAGACTTCGATGCAGCCGTATCCCGCGGCCACCAGGTCGGTCTTGCCGTCTGCGTTGACGTCGCCGCTGGCGAGTCCTGTCCACCATCCGTTGAGTCCAGGGCCCGCGCCCTTCGTGAATTGGCCGTGGCCATCGTTCAGATACACCTCCAGGTCGGCGCCCGGTCCCTTGACGCCTTGCTCCAGGGAGTCGAGTCCCTGGGCGAAGACCACATCGAGGTCTCCGTCCTGTTCCAAATCGAGCAAGGCCACGCCCGCGCCGTTGGCCTCCAGAATCGAGCGCTTGAGTCGACCGCCGGAGCGATTGACGTAGGTCAGCCCTCGGGCGGCGGCTTCTTCGGGCCAAGTTCCTGCTCGAGGGGGGGGGATTTCCTTGTCGATCGGACTGGCCCCTACCGGGGATGCTCCGGGACCCAGGTCCTGGGCAGGGCTGGGGCCTGGGGCGGGGGAGTCGCCGCAGCCGGCGAGAAGCAACAATATCAGCCAGAAGGATGCGCTGGGGTTGGGCATGGGTCCATTCTCTCCTGGTTTGGCCCGGGACTCCAGATCGGTTCTGGGGATCGATTGGGGCCAGGGGGCATTGACCATCCTGGCACGTCTGACTATGCTCTTCGACCGTTTGTGCCCGGACCGTGGCTCATTGGCCCGGGCTGGCTCTTGACAACCCGATATGTACTGCGGTCCCCTGTAGGCTGGACCCGCGCCTGATGGCGCCCCTCCCTCCCAAATTCCGCCCTTTCATGTCCCCGCGAAAACCCAATATGCTCGAGGCTTTTCAGGCCTCAGCGAAGGCCGAACTGGCCAAGCAGGAAGAAGCCCGCGCGGCTGGCACTGCACCGCTGAGCTCGAAAGCACCTGGCAAGACCCCGGAGCCCTCCGCTCCCATGGGGGTCGGTGGGCCATTCGCCGTCGGCGAATCTGAAGCGCGCCCTCATGCTTCCGTTGGGAATGAGATCCTGGGAACGGCTCCGCGCCGGGCCCCGCGTCCTACCAACCGAACGCCTTGGGTGATCGGCCTAGTGGTGGTTTCGATGGTGGGCATGTTCTACCTCGGTCGTGACTTCCGGAAGGGCACCGTCTTTGGACAGGGCGATGGCTCCGAGTCCTCACAACAAGGAGAGGGCGACCTCGCTACGGAACTTCCTGCTCACCTCGAACGCACACCCACGGACCAGCTCCCGGTCGTCAAGACCGATCCGCCGGCAGTGGCCAAACCTTCGGGTATGACCGAAGCCGACAGGGCGTTTCTGGACTTGAACAACCGCATCTCGGTGCGGGCGATTCAGTTCGACAACGACAAGCGTGGGACCCAACGGGCCCGCGAGATTTACCGCTACCTGCGAGAGCAGGGCTTACCCGCCGTCGCTCCCATCGCCCAAGGCGAGGTGTGGGTGATCTGCGTGGGGGCCGAACCTGCTCTCAACCCTTCGATCGAACGTGTTCGAGCCCAGTTGCAACAGCTGCCCGGACCACCTCCCCAGAGCCAAGCGGGCGCCTTCAACTCAGCCTACTTCGTGAATATCGAAGACCAAATCGACGAGAGCTTGCGCCACTGAGTCTCATCACCCTTCTCGCTCGCTCTTCTTTTTTTATCTCCCCATCCTTTCAATGCCTGCGACGATTCGCGCGCGGGCATCGGTTTCATCACTTTTCTTAGACACTCCTTCCAGTCCCATGACCATTCACTCCAGCCTTCGCGGCGTCAACACCCTCATCGGTGAACGCTCCGTCCTCACTCGCGTCGAGCGTATCGCCAAGCTCCAAAAGGACGGCAAGTTCGACACCGATAGCGACTCCGTCTACGGTCTCCCCAAGGTTCGCACCAAATTCAAGGTGGCCTCCGGCAAGAAGGCGCAGGCCCTTGAGGATGAGCGCAAGGAAACGATGCAGGCCAAGTTGGACGGACCGGAAGAGTAGGCAGCCGAGTAAGGTCCGCTCTACCCGCCCCTGTGCGGGACCGAATTCGCCGAGACTCCGTCGTTCCACCGAGCGCCGGGGTCTTTGGTGTTTCCGGACGAGTACTCCGCA
>JBLIMI010000011.1:0-17076 GCA_047638655.1 Minisyncoccia bacterium
CGCAGCCGAACACCGATCCACGAGGTCTTTTCCTCGATCCAGGGGGAAGGTCTGTTCGTCGGCGAGCCCCAGGTATTCGTGCGGCTCTCGGGGTGCCCCCTGCGCTGCAGTTGGTGCGACACCCCCGAGACCTGGGGAATGCCTCCGGCGGCGCGTGAGGGAGCCGATTGGCAAGCGGGCCTTACGCGGAGCTGGTGCAGTACGGAAGAGGTTGCGCTTCAAGTGGAGAGCCTCGATCCTACGGGCAGCAAAGCGATCAGCGTGACTGGAGGCGAGCCACTGATGTGGCCTGAATTCATCGCAGAGTTGCGAACACGGTTTCCCAATCGCCGTTTGCACCTCGAGACCGCCGGGGCCTTTCCCCGATCCTTGTCGAGGGTGCTAGGAAGCGTCGACCACGTCAGCGCGGACTTGAAGTTGCCCAGGGATCTTGAGGCGCCTGTTGAACTGGCTCACAGCAGCGGTCGAGTGGGCCAGTACTCGTTTGAATCAGCACCGGCGGATGCCGAAGCCTGGGCTGTCGACCGCAGGGCCGTTTTGCAGCTTCTTGTGGGCCGCGATGCCTGCTTGAAACTGGTTTTGGCCGGTACCCGGTCCGTGGCGGATTATCATGTCCTGCTGGCGGATGTTCAGGAGCTCGCCCCCGAATTGCCGCTCTTCTTGCAGCCCGCGACGGCGACTCGCAGCGTCCCTGCACCGGAAGCTAAGCTCGTCGAAGAGGTCACTCTGGAAGCCGAAAAACGAGGACTCGCGGTGCGAGTCCTGCCACAACTTCATGTCTTGCTCGGGATGCGATAGCGATCCCAGTTCCCTATGAGTACCCTTGCGAGCCCTGCGCTCGAACCCACCATGTCCGTGACTAGCGAACCGACCCTCCGCCGTGTGGCCATCGTCGGCCGACCGAACGTCGGCAAATCGACCCTGCTCAACCGTATGTGTGGCAGCCGCGTGTCCATCGTGGAGCCCACTGCCGGCGTGACGCGGGACCGCATCGCCGTTCCCGCTCGGCTGTTTAACGGAGTTCCAGAACACTGGGTCGAGGTGATTGACACCGGTGGCATTGGGATTGTGGACCGGGATGATTTGGGCCCCCACGTCGAGGAACAAATCCGCAGTGCCTTGAGCGTGGCGGAACTCGTGATCTTCATGGTGGACGTACGCGATGGTGTGACACCTCTCGACCAGGAAGTGGCTCGGCGTCTGCGTT
Source organism: Minisyncoccia bacterium (assembly GCA_047638655.1). Lineage (GTDB taxonomy): Bacteria > Planctomycetota > UBA1135 > UBA1135 > JABACD01. Next base: position 1,208 of record JBLIMI010000011.1, read on the forward strand.
CCGTGGACATGCCCGTGCTGCTAGTGATCAACAAAGTGGAGGGGGAGAAGTTGCGCTGGGGTGCAGACGAGTTTCTGACCCTGGGGATCGGCGAGGGTCCCTTCCAGATCAGTGCTCAAAATGGTGAAGGCCTGACCGAGCTCTACGAGAAGATCATTGAGATGCTCCCGGGCACGGCCTTCGAGGAACGACCGGTCTCGGATCCCGTGATGAAGTTGGCCGTGGTCGGCCGGCGCAATGCGGGCAAGTCCACTCTGATCAATGGACTGGCTCGTGAAGAACGCATGATCGTCTCGGAGATTCCGGGCACGACCCGGGACGCCGTTGATGTCATCTTTGAACGCGATGGCAAGCGCTTTGTGGCCATCGATACGGCCGGCTTGCGCAAGAAGTCGAGCATGCAGGACGCCATTGAGTTCTACAGCGACGTGCGCAGTCACAAGGGGGTGAGACGAGCCGACGTGGTCGTGCTCCTGTTTGATGTGACCGAGAAGTTCTCGTCCATCGAGAAGCGCTTGGCGCGCTACATCGTCGATCGGCACAAGCCCGTGATCTTGGCGGCCAACAAGTGGGACCTGGCGGATGGCTTCGAGCCCGAGGATTTCCGCAAGTACATCGATGAGCAGTTACCTGGATTGTCCTGGGCTCCAGTCGCTTTCCTTTCGGCCAAGGACAATAAGGGTGTCAGCGAGGTCCTGCGACTGGCCCAGGAGTTGTTCAACGCTACCACCAGACGAGTCACCACAAATGAGCTCAACACGGTGCTGAAACGCGCCCTGGAAGCGCGCTCTCCCACCTCGAAGGGCTATCGGGCCAGCGTCAAGTACGCCACCCAGGTGGAGGTCTCGCCTCCCACCTTTGTGCTCTTCGTCAACGACAAGCGCCTGTTTTCGAAGGCTTACATGCGCTACCTGGAAAATCGCATGCGCGAGGAATTGGGATTTGATGAGATCCCCGTGCGCATCTTGCTGCGCTCGGGCAAAGACGCCCCAGAGGAGTAACCAGACCACGTCATGAACCGCACCTGTACCTTTCTGTTTCTGCTCCTGTCGATGTTTGCTGGATGCCGCGCGGCTCCGAAGCCCCAGTGGACTCCGGAGGAGATCCCGCTTTGCAGCACCATGCGCTTGTGGGAGATCTCGCGTCTCGCCATGCACAAGAATGGATTTCCCGTGGTGCACATCGGCTTTGATCCCAAGACGAGAGAAGCGCTCAGTGGCTGGCACAAGGACCTGCATCCCTTCAAGGGCAACGGTTTCCGTGAACGGGTTCACATTCGCTACAAAGCTGGCGAGAAGCCTGGGACGCTGACGCTTGGGGTTCGAGTGGAGTCGCAGGTCAACGAGAACCTGGCCAAGCCCCTCGACCCTTCCTACGCCAAGTGGGTGGTGGCCCCGGACAACACTGGGCGCGCTAAGGTCGTCCTGCAGTACATTCACTCCTTGCTCGGCGCCGACCTGAACATCGGCAAGACCCTCAGCGATGAGGAAATGCGGCGCCGTGGGGAAGACTTCAAAATGCCCCTGAAGTAGGCGTCACGCTGGCCCGCCTAGGGCCAGCCTGGCGTGGGGGGAGACGCTTCCGCTCGGAATGGCCTCTGGAGGAGCTTGGGAGTGCTCCGCGCAATCTTCCGAAATAGTCGCGGAAGCGATTCAATTCTCGGCCCCCGGGGGGTCGAAATAGCTAGCAGTCGGCGCTCATATCCCCAAGTCGTGCCGCGGCTATGTCTTATTCCTCCGAGTCCCTGAAATCAGTATCTGTCGGTGTATCCACGGCGGACACCCCCTGGGTTGTCGCCGGGCGTCCGCGTTCCCTGGAGCTCCTGGGAAAATTGGCGCTGTGGCCGAACGTCGTGTGGCAGCACAGGGATCTGCTCGCGACATCGGTCCGCCGTGATCTGCAGGCCCGCTTTCGAGGAACCTTGCTCGGAATGTTGTGGGTCTTGCTGCAGCCCCTGATGCAGTTTGCGATCTACGCATTCATCTTCACTGAGCTGCTCGGCCTGCGGCTCGGTGCAGCGGCGGATGCGCCGCTCGGAACCATGGGTGTCTACATGTTCTCTGGAACATTGGTCTGGACGGCCTTCGCGGACACGCTGCAACGTTCCACCAGTTGCATCCTCGAGAATCGCAATCTGGTGCAGAAGGTGCGCTTTGACGCGCAACTGTTGCCCCTGCAAATCGCCCTCTCGTCACTTGTGACCTTTGGCGCCGGGTTGCTGGCCTTTTGTGTCTTCACGGCATTCAGCCCGACTTGGTCGTTTCCCAGCGTCAGTCTGATCTGGTGGGGACCGCTGCTGCTGGTCTTGCAGTTGCTGCTCACCCTGGGACTTGGGCTGCTGCTCTCCGCGTCTCAGGTTCTTTTTCGTGACACTCAACCGGTGATGGCCATGGTGCTCACCGTATGGATGTTCGTGACACCTATCTTCTGGGTGCCCAGCGCGGAGCTTTTGCCGGGTATCGAAGAGTGGCTTCCGCTGGTGGACATCAACCCCGTTCATCACCTCGTGTACCTCTGGCGCGAACTGTTGATGTCCTCCGAACCGGCGATCATCTTCAACGGCAGCTTCCAGCACTCCCTTGCGATGCTCGCCACTTGGGCCGTGGGCCTGTTCTTGGTGGGCACCATGTTCTTCTTCCGGGTCGAACGACACCTTTCGGATGAGGTCTAGCATGGGCGCCAATCAGTGGGCCCTGGAAGCCCAAAACCTCGGTAAGGCGTATCGCGTCTACCGCAGTCCCGTGGCGCGCATGATCGAGGGCGTGACTTGTGGTGCCTGGAGCGGGCATGAGGTGCAGTGGGCCTTGAAGGGCGTCGATCTACAACTCCGCTCCGGGGTTGCCTTCGGGCTCTGCGGGGCCAATGGCGCTGGCAAGAGCACCTTGCTTAAGGTCCTTGCAGGAACCACGGCTCCAACCATGGGGCGCTACCGAACCGCTGGCAAAGTGGCGAGTCTGTTGGAGTTGGGCACTGGCTTTCACCTGGAGTTCAGCGGACGCGAGAACGTTCGCATGAATGGTGTGTTAGCGGGGCACTCGCTCCGTGAAGTGGAACGGCGGCTGGATGCCATCGCGGACTTTGCGGAGTTAGGGGAGGCCTTCGATGCACCCGTGAGGACTTACTCCACGGGCATGGGCATGCGCCTAGGCTTTGCGGCTGCCCTAGGGTTTGACCCCGAGATTTTGATCCTGGACGAGGTCTTCGCAGTTGGGGATATGTACTTCCAAAAGAAGTGTGTCGACCACCTGCTGGCGTTCAAGGCGAGCGGCAAGACCATGCTGTTTTGCAGCCACAGCTTGTACGACATGCGCCAGTTATGCGACGAGGCCATGTGGCTTGAAACAGGCCGCCCGGAGTGCAAAGGGGATTCGACCCTGGTCACCAACCGCTACGCTGCCTGGCAGAGCGCGCACATCAAGCGCGATGCCAAAGTCGTGACGGGAGCCGCCGATTGGCCGCGTATCGATGCGGCTCGGTTGGTTCGCCGCGATCGTTCACCGGCGCGCCAAGTATGCACGGGGGAGGACCTCGAATTGCATTTGCGTTGGAGCAACCCCGCCGGGGGTAGGGAACCGATTCAACTGGGCGTGGCCTTCATACGCCAGGACCAAACTCTGTGTGCTGCCGCTGGTACGCACCTTGACGGTCTAGAAGTCTTGGGTTCGAGCGGTGAGGCGATCCTGCACATGCCCGGGCTCTCGCTGCTCTCGGGACAGTTCACCGTGATGCTTTACCTGTTCGACAAGGATGGGATCTTCCGCTACGAAGAGCGTGCACTCGAGGATGACCTGATGGTGGAATCCGGCACGGAAGAGGTCGGACTCGTGCGACTCGAGCATCATTGGGAACTGAAGAGCGCTGAAGACATCGACGAAAGAGAACGGAAGGCGGCTGCATGAGCTTCGCTTCCGCCTCCAAGCGCCGCCTATCGGCCTTGATCATCAATCACAACTCCGGTGCCTGGGCGCTGCGTTGTGTGGAGAGTCTCACGCGGGCTTGGGCCGAGGAGGGGCGCCAGTCAGCGGATCTCGAAGTGATTGTTGTCGACAGTGGTTCGGAACCTGAGGAAGCCACCTGGTGGCGTTCCTTGCGCCGAGCCGGGGCTTACGTGAAGGTGTCGCCGGCCAACGTGGGCTATGCCACTGGGCTGAACATGGCCTTTGAGCTCTCGCGCGGGAACGATGAAGACGTCGTGGCTCTTCTCAATCCGGATTTGCACTTCTTGCCCGGTTCCATTGGTCCGCTCCTGGAGCGACTGGACAGTCAGCCCGACCTGGGGGCCGTTGCTCCCCGGATCTTCTTGGATGAAGAGTGTCAGTTGCTCCTGCCCCCCAATGAACTGCCTACACCGCGACGAGATCTCTTCGAGAAGCTCGCTGCGCGCTACCCGCGCCTGGCCCGGCGGCGTGCGGAGCAACGCAGCCAGATCAGCAAGAGGTTTTGGAGTCGGACAGAGCCCTTTGAGGCGGAGATGCTCTCCGGTGCCTGTCTCTTTCTGCGGCGCGGGACCCTGCGCGGCATGGGCGAGGCCATGGATGGCCGCTTTCCACTGTACTTTGAAGACGCGGACCTTTGCGCGCGTTTGAACCAGCTTGGATGGCGACTCGAAGTGCAGCCTGCTTCGCAGGTGCTGCACCACTGGTCCCGGAGCGCCGGACCCAACTTCGAAGGAGAGTCCGCGCGCCGTCACGCATTCGGTCACGCTCTGTACATGGCGAAGCACTGCACAAGTTGGGCTTGCGGAGTGTTGCACATGCTGAACGCCTTTCTCGACCGTCGCTGGCAGGGCCAAGCGGCTCGTGCTGCTCATGACTTGGTGGATCTCGGTTGCCTCACGGAGAGCCCCGAAGTCAGTTTCCCAGGAGCTGGGGAGTACGTGCTGGAATTGTCCCTGACGCCCTTCTGGGGATTGGCGGGGGGGACCTTGGTTTCGGGGCAAAGTTACTCCTATCCGGCGCGCACCTGGAGTTGGCTCTTTCCGGCCACTTACTACTTGCGCGCGGTGAGTCTGGACAACGGCGCTGTGCTCGGTGCCTGGCAATTTGAGAAGACGAGCCCCGCACGCTCTTGGCCTCTGGACTCCATGGCGGACAAGGATGAACAGGTGTCGCGCACGGGGGAGCTTTACCGCGGAGAGCGAGTCGGATGATCGAAGGCCAGCGCCTACTCGTGATTGCGCCGCACTCCGATGACGAGGTCATCGGCTGTGGTGGGACGATTGCCTTGGCTGCGGAGCGAGGCGCAGAGGTGCATGTCTTGATCGTCTTCGATGGTGCTGCCGGCGATCCCGACGGAAAGTTTGACAAGCAAGGCTACGTGCAGCGTCGTCGTCAGGAAGCGCAAGCTGCAGGCGAGCGTTTGGGCGTGAGTCGGTACACTTTTTGGGACTTTCCCGAGGGGCACTTGGCCACGCAGGGCGACCTCGAAAGCGGGGCGATTCGTCTGGCTCAACTGGTTGAGGAATGGCGTCCGGACACAATTCTCGCGCCCTGGTCGGGGGATGACCACCCCGATCATCAGAGCGTGGCTCGAGCGGTAGAAGGCTTGATGTGGCTCCAGGTCAACGAGAGTTTGCGCTGCGAGTAGTGGGGCTTTGAAGTCTGGAGTCCACTCGATGCAGACTGCCTCATCGATGTGTCGAGTGTATGGGCCAGCAAGGTCGAGGCCATCGGGATGCACGAATCTCAACTTGCCTATGGTGATCTGGTGGGACAGATGACTCAATTGGCCTCCCGCTTGGATGCTGGACTCCTGGAGGCTTTTCAACGCCTGGAAGTGACTGCATGAAGATTGCTCTCGTTTGCAACGCCTACCCGCCCGAATTCGTGGGTGGCACGGAGATGGTCGTGGCTGCCCAGGCCAAGGAACTGCAACGGGCTGGCCATCAGGTTCGCGTCATCTGTGGACTCCAATCCAACGGCGGCGACTTTCGGCCACGCATGGAATTTGTTGAGGGCGTCGAGGTGGTGCGCATCGCGAAGACCGAGGTGGAGAGTAGCACCGCTCACTGGCAATTCGCACGCTTGGTGCGAGTGGTGGCCGAGGCGAGCCGGGACTTTGATGTCATCCATGTGCACCACTGGGCCAGCCTCAGCGGCGATCTTGTGCGCAGGCTCTCCAACCAAGCGCCCGTCGTCTTGACCGTGCACGACTACTACGCTAGCTGTCCGCGCTTCTTCCGAACACCCCTCGCTGGTCTCCGTTGTCCGTCGGATCGTCCCACGGACGATTGTGTGCAGTGCGTCTTGCCTCTCGTGGGAGAGCAAGGCCCGACCGATGTGCATCAACGCCTCTCGGAACGTTGGACCAACTTCCAGGCCGAGTTGGAAGCCGCCCACCAAGTGATCACTCCGAGCGAACACTTGCGCGGGGCCCTGGCAAGACAAATGGACATCTCAAACGAGGACTGGGAAGTGCTCCCTCACGGGCTTTGCCAGGCCGTTGGAGAGGTACAGAAGAACGAGGAGCATGAGGGCCCGTTGACGGTGCTTTCGTTCGGGAATCGCTCGGCGGTCAAAGGCACCCTCGATTTGGTGCAAGCCATGGCTGCCTTGCCTGCGGGCAGCGCGCGCTTGATCATGCCTGGTTCGGAAGTGGAGGAGGGCTTTGACGATCTGTTACGCGCTGCAGCGGGGGATCTTGAATTGGAATTGCCCGGGCGTTACTCGGCCGAGGACCTGCCGCTCTACGCCGCTCGCGCGGACCTGGCAGCGTTTCCTTCGCGAGCTGAAGAGAGCTACGGCTTGGTCATCGAGGAAGCGCTGGCCATGGGGCTTCCTGTTTGGGTCTCCGACCGCGGTGCCTTGCCCGAAGTGTTGACCCGTGCGGCGGGCTCCGGCCCATTGCCCGGAGGCATTCTGCCCGCGGAGGATCCTGCAGCCTGGACACGTGCTCTTGAGAAGCTCGTGGAGGAACCCCAGCGCCTGGAGGACGCGCGCGCTTCGATTCCCAAGCAGCCCAAGCCTGCCGTGCAAGCCGTCCAACGCCAACTCGAGATCTACGCGAAGATCCTGGACGTGCTACCGGCCAAAGACTCTTGAAAGCGACTTTCCCGCCCCTTCTCGGTCTCGATCACCTCGAAGACCGGGTGCTCTGCATCGCTCCGCACCCCGACGATGAGGTGATCGCATGCGGAGGTGTGCTCGCTCTGCACGCGGCCCGCGGTGACGCGGTGCTCGTGGTGGTGCTGTCTGCGTCAGATGATCCGGACTTGGCACGCCTGCGTGCCGAGGAGTGCCGCGCCGGATTACGCGAACTGGGTGTGTCCGAAGTTCACTTCTTGGGCCAAAGGGATGGCCACTTGTCCGAAAGTCCAGAACTGGCGGACTTGCTGCTCGCGGAAATCGAGCGCTTTGGGCCCAAGTTGATCTACGCGCCGTCGCCCTTTGAGCGGCATCCCGATCACCGGGCGGCATTTGATTGCTTGGCCAGCCTCGGACCTGCTCTGGGCCAGACCCGGGCCTTGCTCTGGGGAGTGAACTCGCCAGCCCCCCGGGACTTGCTGGTGGACACCACAGCTCAGGTGGGCGTCAAGTCCCGCGCCCTTGCTGCCCACTGTTCTCAGAACCCGGGCGGCTCACTTTCGGATAAGGTGGCCGCTCTCGATCGCGCCGCCACCATCAATGTGGACCTCCAGCAGGTCCAGGCTGTGGAGGCATTCAGCGACAAACGATGTTCCGAGCTACAGGCCCATGGCGCGCTAGTTGCCCAAATCATGACCCCCACCGATACGGACCGACCGCGCACGACTGCGGTCTTGACCTCTTTTAACAAGCGCGACGACGTCCGCGAAAATCTGGCGGCCATCTTCAAGCAGACCTTGCCCTTTGAACGGGTCATCGTCGTGGACAATGCCTCTTCGGATGGCACGCAGGAGATGATTCGTGAGGAGTTTCCCCAGGTGCAGTTGGTGGTCATGCCCAATTCTGCCTACGGAGCTTGCGAGACTTTCAATGTCGGCTTCGCTTCGAGCAACACTCCCCTGACCGCCATTCTCGATGACGACATCGTGATGCCGCCAGAGTGGTTGGAATTGGCCACGGCACGGATCGAAGCCGAACCCGACAGCACGGCGATCGTGTCCACCAAAGTGGTGGAGCCGGGAATGCCGGAAAGCTATCGCAACGCGCCGGCCTTGAACACCGAACGCTACATGTCCACTTTCCGCGGCTGTGCTTCTTTGGCGCGCACCCAGGCCCTGCGCGAAGCCGGATTCTACGATGAGCGGCTGTTCATCTACGGCAACGAGCGCGACTTGACCTGTCGCCTACTCAATCTCGGTTATCGCGTGCTTCAGTACCCCGGCGCCGAGGTCTTTCACAAGACGCCTTTCGGCATCAAGCCTGGGCCGCGCAGTTTGTTCTATCACGCGCGCAACGCTTGGCTCACCATGCTCAAGTACGCGCCCCTGGAAGACCTGCTGCGGCTACCGTTCCTGGTGTTGTCCAGGGTTGTGCTGCGGGGATCGGAGGAGGAGGCCACGGGCGATGTTACGGATGCCACGGGGACTATCGGCATCGGTTCTTCCCTACGCGAGACCCCCGGAGCGCTCGGTATTGTCCTGAAGGCGGCCAGCTCCGTGCTCTGGAACTTGCCCTACTGTTTGAAGCACCGTGACCCCGTTTCCGCCAAGGACTTTGAGCTCCCCCTCGATTGAAACGCTTCCATTGAGCGTGACCGTCGTTGTTTGCAACTACAACGGCGAGCAGCACTTGCCCGCTTGCTTGGGGGCATTGGCGGCCATGGCTGGCGATGTGGTCGAGACGATCGTGGTGGACAATGCGTCCAGCGATCGCAGTCTCGAGCTACTCGAACGTGACTTTCCCCATGTGCGCGTGGTGCAGGTGGGCTACAACGCGGGTCCTTGCGTGGCACGCAACGTGGGCATGCGCGAAGCCAAGACTCGGCTGGTGTTAGCGCTCGACAACGATGCGGTGGTCAGTGCGGAGACTCTCGAGAGGTTGCTTAGCGCGCACCAAGAGACGGGTGCTGCAATCGTCCAACCACGCAGTGTGTTCGATTCTGAGCCCGACCGCGTGCACTATGACGGTGGGCACTTTCACTACGTTGGGCTGATTCGCTTGCGCAACTTCTACCGGCCGTTGGCCGAGGCGGAAGGCGAGGGGACTCTCGACGTGGACTGCGCGATCTCCATGTGTCTCTTGCTGGATGTGCACACCATCCTCGGTATGGGAGGCTACGATGAGCGTTACTTCATCCTGTTCGAGGACTACGATCTGTCCTATCGTCTGCGCTCCGCTGGCGAGCGTATCGTGAGCGTGGAGGACACCATCGTGCGGCACCGCGCTGGGACCCCGGGCATTAGCTTTCGGGATGGACCGCGCTATCCCTCTTCCCGCGTGTTTTATCACTCGCGCAATCGCTGGGTGTTTCTCGCAAAGAACCATCAATTGAGGACGCTTCTCGTGACAGCTCCGGGGTGCTTGCTGTACGAATGCGTTGGGCTCTTGTTCGCTCTTATGAACGGCCACCCCTTCGCCTGGGTGCGCGGCAAGTGGGCGGCCTTGCGCATGATCGCCGGTCTCGGTGCTGACAGACGCTCTGTGCAAAGCGCACGCAAACTGCGGGATCGGGAACTGCTGGTGGGGGGGGGCTTGACGGTCACACCAGCGGCGGCCGCGAAGCCAGCAAGGGCAGCACTGCTGCGCCTGGTGAATGGCGCCCTCGGGATCTGCTGGTCGTTTGCGCGACCGTTCCTGTAAGTCACTTGAGAAACTCCGGGCGGGTACGCCCGGGATCGAGCAATCCGAGTCCTCGTCCTCGCTCTTTTGAAGGCCGTTTTCTATCCTGTTGGCGCTGACTCGGACTTGGATGTCCGAAATGTCATCCCGCATCGCTCCAGTATTGCCTTCCTTCGAAATGAACCCCGCACTGAACACCAGCCTGTCCGAGCCCAGCCCCGACCAAGAATCGCTCACCTTGGGTGTCGACGGCTTTTCCTTCGGTGATTTGCACCAGGCGACCCGTTTGGAGGACTTGCACGGGGAGTTCCTGAAATTCTTGGCGCAAGAGGACGGGAAGTTGTCGGCAGAGTGGCTGGCGCTGAGCGCGGGAGGGGAACTGGACCGTCCTGCGGAATCGCGTTTGATGATCGCCGTGGCGCGCCACGTGTCGGTTTTCTTGGCGCGCCTGTTTGGCTTGAGCGCTGCGCGCTCGGACCTGATCGAGCATCTCCTGTTGCGCAAACGCGTCTACGAGCTTGGCGGAGCCTTCACCAAGAAGCGTGTGCGCAAGGCCAAGACGGAGGGTGTGGATTCATCGGCCACTCGCAGAGCCGCCCAGGACTGGGTGGACAGCCTGCCCGGAGTGAAAGGGCTGGATCAGAATGGCGAGGAACGCCTGGCCGGTTGCGTCATCACACTCCTGAAACGGGATGGAGCAGAAACGGTCTCGGCGGGCAAGACCGAAACGGTCGATGAGGTTCTGAGCCTCCTGGGGCTTGACGTTCGCCTGCGCCTGGACTCTGAGGATGCGGAGGTCGCCCTGTGGCTCTTTCCTAAGCAACTCGAGAAAGTTGACTTTGCTGCAGGATTGGTCGACGTCATTCGACCGGACTCGGAAATCAATGAGTCCTTGATGGGGCCGGAGAGCGAGCGCCGCCTGCGCGATGGTTTCCACCTCACTGACGAACGAGCCAGCCAGACGGAAGTGCTGAAAGAGGTGGACCAGTGTCTGTTCTGTCATGATCGGGAGAAGGACTCCTGTCACCACGGCCTGTTCAAGAAGAAGAGCGAGGAGATCGAGAAGAACGCCCTGGGAATTGAGCTCGGCGGGTGTCCGCTTGAGGAGCGCATTTCCGAAATGCACGAACTCTACGGGGAAGGGGATGCGATTGCGGCCCTGGCCATGGTCATGATCGACAATCCTATGTGCCCTGGCACGGGCCACCGGATTTGCAACGACTGCATGAAGTCGTGCATCTTTCAGAAGCAAGAGCCGGTGAACATTCCACAGATCGAGACCCGCGTGCTGGTGGACACTCTCGACTTGCCCTATGGCACGGAACTGTACCTGCTGTTGACACGCTTCAATCCGCTCAACATCGCTCGGCCTTACACGCTGCCGTACAACGGCAAGGATGTGTTGGTGGCTGGAATGGGCCCCGCCGGCTACACCCTCGCCCACTATCTTGCCCAAGAAGGTTTTGGCGTTGTGGGCATGGATGGCCTCAAGGTTGAGCCCTTGCCGATGGAGCAAACCGGTGTTGTCGGAGCGGGCGGTGGCAGCGGGGACGGCGAGAGTTTGCCCAACCCGATCTTCAACTACCGCGACACCACGGACGACTTGGAGAGCCGTATCTTGCTGGGCTTTGGCGGCGTCTCCGAGTACGGCATCACGGTTCGCTGGGACAAGAATTTCCTCTCCTTGCCGTATCTCTCCCTAGAGCGTCGCGAGCAGTTCCAGCTTCACGGTGGAACCCGTTTTGGCGGCACCGTGACCATCGAAAGCGCATGGGACTTGGGCTTTGATCACATTGCGATCGCCACTGGTGCCGGCAAGCCGACGGTGGTTCGCATGAAGAACAACCTGGCCCGGGGCATTCGCAAGGCCTCGGACTTCCTGATGGCGTTGCAGTTGACTGGAGCTTTCAAGAAGGACGCCTTGGCCAACTTGCAACTGCGCTTGCCGGCCATCGTGATCGGTGGGGGCCTGACGGGCGTGGACACGACCACCGAGGCCATAGCGTATTACCCCGTGCAAGTCGAGAAGGTCGCGCTCCGTTACGAACAGCTTTGTGAGGACTTCGGAGCGGATGTGGTGCGTGGCTTCTTCAGCGATGAGGAACGCGGAGTGCTCGATGAATTCGTTGAGCATGGCAAGGTCATTCTGGCCGAGCGCGCCCGCGCCCTAACGGCCGGCGATCAGCCGAACTTCTGCCAATTCGTGGAGCAGTGGGGGGGCGTAAAGCTTGCTTATCGCAAAGGCTTGGAGGATTCACCGGCCTATCGACTCAATCACGAGGAGATCATCAAGGCCTTCGAGGAAGGCATGATCTTTGTGGAGCACATGTCTCCCATGGAAGCCAAGACCGACAAGTATGGAGCGGTTTGTTCCATGGTTTTCGAACGCCAGCACCTCAACAAGGAAGGCACTTGGCGTGGCACCGGCGAAACCGTGGAAATGCCGGCTCGTAGCGTGCTCGTAGCGGCGGGCACCAGCCCCAACATCATGTACGAGAAAGAACACCCGGGCACATTCAAGCTCGATGAATGGGATTGGTTCTTCGAAGTGCAACGCAACGATGAGGGTGCACGGGTTCCGGTCAAGGGTGGACAGGATGGGGGGGGCGTTGGCTTCTTCACTTCCTACGAGAACGAGTCACGCTCGATCAGTGTTTATGGAGACAACCACCCGACCTATGCCGGCAATGTGGTGAAGGCCATGGCTTCTGCTCGCGATGGCTTCCCGAAGGTGGTGGAGACTTTCGCTGAGGAACTCGCTCATCTCGACACCAGCCCCCAAGCCCTGGAGGCGCGCAAGGCCGACTGGCGCAAGCTAGCTCACAAACTCAGCTTCGAACTGGACGCGAAAGTTCACATCGTGAACCGCTTGACTCCCACCATTTCCGAAGTGGTCGTGCACGCGCCAGCGGCTGCCCGAAACTTCGAACCTGGCCAGTTCTACCGCTTGCAGAACTATGAGACGGAAGCACGAGTGGTGGACGGCACTCGCTTGGCTTTGGAGGGGATTGCTCTGACCGGCGCTTGGAAGGACGACTCGAAGGGCCTGATCGGTTTGATCGTGCTCGAAATGGGGGTTTCTTCGAGGCTGTGCGCTCTCCTGCAACCGGGAGAACCAGTGATTCTGATGGGACCCACCGGGTCGCCCACCGTAATCCCCAAGAACGAGAAGATCATCCTGCTTGGCGGTGGCTTGGGCAATGCCGTGCTGTTTTCCATCGGCAAGGCCATGCGCGATGCGGGTAACGAGGTGATCTACTTCGCCGCCTTCAAACGTGGCGAAGACATCTTCAAGCGCGAGGAGATTGAACGCGCCGCCGATGTGGTGATCTGGTCCACGGACGGCGGAGCGGAGATCGAGGCCAGCCGCAAACGCCCCTTTGACCGCCACTTCCGAGGCAACATCGTGCAGGCCATGCTGGCCTACGCCCAAGGCGATTTGGGGGAGGTGCAAGTCCCCCTGGACGAGTGCGGTCACTTGGTGTGCATCGGTTCCGATCGCATGATGAATGCTGTTCGTGAACAGCGCTTCGAATCGCTGAAGCCGCACCTCAAGGCCGGGCACACTGCGATTGGCTCCATCAACTCGCCCATGCAGTGCGCCATGAAGGAGATTTGCGCGCAGTGCCTTTGCAAGCAGGTGGATCCGGAGACCGGTGAAGAGGCCAGTCCCGTCTTTTCCTGCTTCAATCAGGACCAGGAACTCGATCGCGTGGACTTCGAGAACCTCAACCAGCGCCTGCGAGCTAACTCCGTCCAGGAGAAGCTCTCCAACCTGTGGCTCGATCACCTAGTCAAAAAGGAAGAGTCCCTGGATCTGTGGACGGTGTTGTAGGGGAGGCGCCCCCTTCCGTAATGCCCTGAACCTCCAAGGGTCCGTCTGCTATCATTCGCAGCCCATGGCGCAAAGAATTGGTAGCAGGAACTTGCCCGCTGTATTTCTCTGGTTCTGCATGGCCCTCGGGTCTTGCGGCTCTACCACACAGGAGGAATTGCCCCTGTGTGGTGTCCTGATCACCATCGACACCACCAACGCCCAGGCCCTCGACATGTACGGGGAGGACCGCGGCCTCACGCCGAGTCTAGCGCGCCTGGCCGAGTCGAGTTTGATCTACGATCGGGCGCACACCGCAGTGCCGATCACGTTGCCCGCGCACACTTCCATGATGACGGGGCTGTACCCCCTGCGGCATGGTGTGCGTGACAATGGGATGATGCAACTCACACCGCAGGCGGAGACCCTGGCCGAACGCGCCCGCGAGGCAGGTTTCCAGACGGCTGCTTTTGTGTCCGCGGCGGTGCTCTCCGCTTCCTATGGGCTCGATCAGGGATTTGACGTCTACCAAGATCGGCCGCGGGGCGACAAGCGCAAGCGGGGTGGAGTGGCCGGCAGTCGCTCGGACCAGGTGACGGATTCCGCGCTCGCTTGGCTTGAAGGGCGTGACCGGCAACAACCTTTCTTTCTGTGGGTGCACTACTTCGACCCGCACTTTCCCTACGACCCTCCGCAGGAATTCCTGGAGCTAGCGCGCGGTAAACCCTACTTGGGCGAAGTGGCGGCTATGGACCACGACATCGGTCGCTTACTCGATGCCCTCGAGAGCGAGGTGGGCTTGGACAAGATGCTCTTGGCAGTCCTTGCCGATCACGGGGAAGCGCACAATCGCCACGGCGAGCAAAGTCACACGGCCTATTGCTACGAGTCGACCATGCACATCCCGTTCTTGTTGCGCTTTCCGGATGGCCGTCGCGCGGGAACGCGCTCGGCGGAGATGGTGAGTGTGGTGGACATCTTTCCCACCTTCCTGGTGGAGATGGGGCTGGGGTCCTTCGAGCAATTGGATGGCGTGAGCCTGGCGGGGGCTGAGCTGCCGGCGGATCGGGGCGTGTACGTGGAGTCCTACTCTGGCTACCTCAACTTCGGCTGGAGTCCGCTCGCGGGATGGATCAATTCGAAAGGTAAGTACCTGCACAGTTCGAAGCCAGAGTCCTACGACCTCTCCCAGGATCCCAACGAGTTGACGAACCTGTTCGACAGCGGGGACTTCGATACGAGTTCGCACGTGTCGGCTTTGGAAGCGCTTTCGAAGCTCCCGCGGCTGGCGGCCGCGAGTGCCGTGCAACTCGATCAGGAACAACTCGCGGAGCTGCGTGCATTGGGCTATGCGGCGGCGGGGGACGTGGGGGAGAAGGCTCTACCCGGACCCCTCGAGCCGAGCGATTTGCCGGCGCCGGCGGACGGGGCGCTCATCTTTCAAAAGTACTCCAACGCCGTGCACCTGGCGGGTGAGCACAAGAACGGTCAAGCCCTCGCGCTCTTGCGCGAAGTGCTGGAAGCGAGCCCCAAGCACATTGCCGCGCTCGGAATTCTAGGCGGAGTCTTGCTGGAGGAGGGCCAGTTCGAAGAAGCGGCGGAAGTGCTCGAACGAGCCCTTGCCCTCAATTCAGGCAAATTCACGACCCTGATGAACTTGGGCCTCGCTTACGAGTCGAGCGGCGACTTGGAGCAGAGCCTCAAGCAGTACCGGGCAGCCCAGGTGATTCGGCCGGGGGCCAAGCGTATCCAGAAACACATTCAGCGCCTGGAAGCTCTGAGCAAGGAGAACTGAAACGGTCCCGATGAAAGTTCTCCTTGTCAGCCACAACTACCCTCCAGCCCACGTGGCGGGGACGGAGCAGTACACGGCGCAACTCGCGCGCGGGTTGGTCGCTCGTGGGGAAGAGGTCGTGGTATTCACGACAGAAAAAGACATCGCGCGCCAGCATCTCTCCCTGGTGCGTCGCGAGCACGAGGGCATTGCCGTCCACGAACTGATCAACAACTTGGAGTACGCGGATTTTCGGGAGACCTGGGACCAGCGCCAGATTGAGGAGCTCTTCGCTGCATTCCTGGATCGCGAAGAGCCCGACTTAGTTCACTTCCAACACATCCTGTATCTCTCCGTTGGGTGCGTGGAGGCGGCCAAACGCCGGGGCTTGCCCGTGGTCTTCACCCTCCATGACTATTGGTTGCAGTGTGCGCGTTTTGGACAGCGTGTTCAGGCGGACGGCGTGCTCTGCAAGACCATGGATGAGCAGCAGTGCGCCAACTGTCTGGGCAGCTTCCGATATTCCAATTCCGGTCTGGAGCAAACGGCAGGCCGTTGGATTGCCAAGTTGCACCGTCTA
>JBLIMI010000012.1:0-16725 GCA_047638655.1 Minisyncoccia bacterium
GCAAAGGAGAACAAAAATGATCCTCCTCTCTCTCCTCGCCGTAATGGCGCCGCTCCAGAATTCGGTGGTCATCGAGACCAGCGAACGCAATGGCGACCTGTACTGCAGCGTGCAAGCCCAGGGCTATCCCGTGCACAGGCTCATGCAGAGCTTGTGTCGCAAGGCCAACATCGAACTGCTGGGCTTCGAAGACATCGATACCTCTGCCAACGTCACCGTTTACCTCGAGGACCGTCCCCTCCACGTCGCGGTTGATTACATCCTTGGGTCAGCTGGGCTGCATGGATTGATTGGTGCCAAGCGCATCGATGTCGCCGCCGCGTCCTTGCCCTTCCGCTCTTCCGACGACGCTCTGCAATCGGCAGAAGTTGCTTACCTGTCTGCACTTCAACGCTTCCCCGAAGGAGTCGAGGCCGCCCAGGCACGCCTGGCCCTGGCAGACATCGCGCTGCTGAAGGGAGAGAAGGAAAAGGCTGCTCGGCACTATGAGCTGCTGGTGGAACAGCCCACCGACATGGACACCCACTTGGCTGCACGCATGAAAGCCGGTGGCATCCTGGTTGACCTTCATGATTGGTCGCGGGCCATCCCCCACTTTCGCTTCGTTGCAGAATCCAAGTCGGACAAGGCAATCATCATCAAAGCCAGGCGTCAACTCGCCCGCTGCGTCTTGATGACTGGTGAAAGTCAACAAGCGCTGTACATGATCGAGGCGCTCAACAATATCTTGGACCCTCTCAACACCCAAGATGAGGCCGATCGCCTGATGATCTCTGCACGGGCCAAAATTGGCCTGGGCAACACCTTCGATGGTCTGCGTGACTTGGATCGTGCACAGCACATCAGCGCTGGGGCTATCGACGAGTTCGAAGGCATGGATCTGCGCGCACACGCCATGGAACTAGAGGGGCGCCCGGTGGACGCGGCTCTTGGCTGGGTTCATTTCAGCCGCGGCAAGTCCGAAGACATCAAGCGTGAAGCCCTGGTGCGGGCCGCCAAAGTGGCGCTCTCAGTCGAGGGCGAAGAGTTGGCCGTCATCTTCCTCTGGAAGCATGCATCCAACGAAGAATTGGGCGACGCGCTGCTGCCCTATGCCAACGAAGCTCGCGCTCGCCTTGGCCTGGATGCGCTCACGTACTCCGACGGGAGCATCACGATCAGGCTCAATCGCGCAACCCAACTGGTGGACGCCTCCATGCCCGATGAAGCCGCAAAGGTCTTCTCAAGCATCGAGCCGGAGTTCTTCAAACTCAAGGCGCCCGATCGGATTCGCTTCGCCACCACCTACGCCCCCTTGATTGAAAATGTAGAGGGTATCCGAGAAGCCGTGGACCTGCTGCGAACCGTTGTCAGCACTCTGGAGTCCGTCGACAACCGCGCACAGCTCTACCTGCTCGCTGGGGAAATATACGAACGCCATGGCCAATTCGATGAAGCCGCAGCCGCTTACGGAGGCGAACTCTAATGCTTAAGTTCACGACACTCTTCAACTTCAGTCTGGTCGGCGCGCTGGTCGCTCCTGCTGCACTCCAAAAAGGCAGCAGCTCGGCTCAGCTCGAGCGCTCTCTGGACGCCACGACCCAAGCCCTGGCCAGCCTCGAGCTAGTCCAAATGGGACTTGACCGCAAGGACTACGCAGCCGTTGACTCGATCATAAGCGCCACCGAAGATCCTTTCGGCGGTATTCGCGAACGTGGGCAACTGCTCGATGAATTGCGACGCAACATTGGTGAACTCGAACTCGAGGTTCAGCACATGGAGACTCCGACCGAAATGGAGTATCTGAACGAGGACCCGACCGCGAACTTGCAGGTGAACAGCGAAGGGGCCACAACCGTTGCGACCCCCGGATTGACCACCGCAGAGCTAGCAGAGGTTGGGAATGTTTGGCCGCCCGTGCAGGGATCCAAGCTGCCGACCGCTCGCAGAGAAGGAAACCTGTATCGCTTCGAGAAGGATGGCTACACCGTCGACGCGGTGCGCCAGGGTCGCGCCTATTACCGCGCCACGCGCTACAAAGAAGCGTTGCGCTTGATCGAAACCAGGGCCGGCGAACCCCAAGCTGACTACTGGATTGGCCGCACACTGGAACGGCTCGACCGCCCAGCAGAGGCCATTGCCGCCTACACCAAAGTCATCGAGAACGAGACGAGCGGACCTCTCGCTCAGCGAGCCGAAGACGACCGAGACTTCCTCATGTGGCTCATCGACTTCGATCGCAAGATGGACGACTACAGCAAGTCTGGGGGCAAGAAGTGAGCGCGGACACGCAAAACACATCTCAGCCTCTGGCTGGCCAGCGTGACGCCGCGGAACTCGGAGCCATGGTGGAGTCCCTGACTAGCATCTCTTCCGAGTTGTTGGAGAGCTATGATCGGCTTGCCGCCCGTGCAGAACGCATGGAGAAGGAGCTTTGCATCGCCAATGCAGAACTCGAAAACAAGGTCGCCGAAGTGGAGGCAATTCTAGAGACGCTACCCGTGGGCGTTGTTGTGCGCGATGCGGTCGGCAACGTGGAGCGTGTTAACCGTGCACTGATTCAGATCCTTGGCGGTACGGCAGAACGGTTCATGTTGACGGACAATGAGTCCCTGCTCCCCAGGCACGCTGAGAATGGCGACGCTGTGGAGATTCAAGGCACCGACGGCGAGCAACGAGTGCTCGTTTCCCGGGCATCCAACATTGTGGCCGACAACGGGGCAATCACCGGCTCCATCGAAGTCTTCGACGATCGCACAGAGATCAAGACCTTGACCGAACGTGTTCACCAGATGGACAAGATGGCCGCCTTGGGAAACATGGCGGCCGGCGTTGCCCACGAGATCCGCAATCCCATGAATGCCATCAAAGGTTTCGCTGATCTGTTTCAACGGGGTCGCGAGCCCGGCACGAAGGATTACCGCTGGGCACAGCTCATCTCCGAAGGTGTGCGAGAAGTGGACGGCATCATCACCAGCCTGCTTTCCTTCTCCCAGCCCGAGAAGCTCGCCCTGGAAGAGTGCGATGCGCAAGAACTGATCGATATCGCCATTGCCGCCGCCATGCAACGCACGCCTGGTGACCGTCCCGTCGAAGATTGGCAACTGACCGTCGAGTGTAGCGCTGGCAAGTTCCGAGGCGATCGCATCAAGCTCCGCCAAGCACTACGCAACCTTATTTCCAACGCCCTCGACATTCAACCCGAGGGTGGCCAAGTCCACATCAGTTCCCACGAAGACGGCACTGACGTGATTTTTCTGGTGGCCGATGCCGGCCCCGGCGTTTCCCCTGAAATAGCCGGCCGCCTGACCGACCCCTTCTTCACCACGCGTGCAGAAGGAACAGGACTCGGTCTATCGCTGGTTCACACCATCACGCGTCTTCATGGAGGGACCTTCGAGGTCCATCCGACGCCGTCCCAGTTGGGCGGCGCACTTTTTTCCATTCAGGTTCCCAAAGCTCCCCTTCGCTGACATCCAACGATGCCCATTCAACGTGTTTTAATTGTCGATGACGACCCGCTCTCGCGCGAGTATCTGGTCGAAGCCGTGGACTCCCTCGGTTTCACGGTGGAACAAGCTTCCTCCGGTGAAGATGCTCTACGCCAAATAGCCAATCGTGAACCCGACCTGGTCATGACGGACCTCCGCATGCCTGGTATGGACGGTGGGCAACTCGTGGCCACCATTGGTCGCGACTACCCGGATATTCCTACGGTCCTGGTTACCGCCCACGGCACTGTCGAAGCTGCTGTCGAGGCCATCCGCCACGGCGCCGAGGACTTTTTGCTCAAGCCCTGCAGTGTGGACACCATCGAAATGGTGATTGACCGCATTGACCGAACCCGCCGTCTTCGAGAAGAAAACGAATACCTGCGCAGTGAAGTCTCCGGCGGTGGCCCCAGCGAAATCATCGGTAAAAGCCAACAAACCTTAGACCTGTTGCGCACTGCGGCTCGTATTGCGCGCTCGAAAGGAACGGTTCTGATTACCGGCGAGAGCGGTACCGGAAAGGAACGTATCGCTCAGTACATTCACCAAAATTCGCCTCGCAAGAACGGCCCGTTCATCCGTGTGAACTGCGCGGCGCTTTCGGAGTCTTTGCTTGAGTCCGAGCTCTTTGGGCATGAGAAAGGAGCCTTCACCGGCGCTCTACGTCAACACACCGGCCGCTTTGAGCTGGCAGATGGCGGTACGATTCTACTGGACGAGCTCGGCGAGATTTCCTCGGCGATGCAAGTCAAACTCCTGCGTGTCCTGGAGGAAGAGGAGTTCGAACGCGTGGGAGGTTCCACCACCCTGCAAGTCGACGTGCGCGTCATCGCCACGACCAACCGGGACCTGCCGATGGAGATTGCAGAGGGGAACTTCCGCGAGGATCTTTACTACAGGCTTCACGTGTTGCCCGTTTCGATCCCCCCTCTGCGCGAGCGCACAGAAGACATCCTCGCTCTTGCGAACTACTTTCTTGGCGTCTACTCCCAACGCAACGGCATTGAGAAACCGCAACTTAGCTTGGAGGCCAAGGAACGGCTCACCAATTGGACATGGCCCGGAAACGTCCGTGAATTGGAGAATGTCATCCAGCGCTCGGTGATCTTGCTCGAGAGCGACACGGTCGAACCCCGGGACCTCAGCTTCGGGCCTGCTGCCGGTGTTGCGAGCCAGGCTTCGACCCCCGGGTCTGGTGACGGCGTTGGTGATTCGGAGGAAGCGCTTGCGGATCGACTGGCCAACATTCCCGTGGCTGAAATTGAGCGCATCGCGATTCTCGCAACGCTCGAGTGCACCGGTGGCAACAAGACAGAGGCGGCGCGCCGCCTGGGCCTCACGGCTCGCACTCTCAGTAACAAGTTGAAGCTCTGGAAGAGCACTGGGCTGCTCGCCTAGGAGACGAATCATGGCAATCACAGGCACGAAGGACCAACTGCTAATCAACCTGATGAGCGCTTCAACGAAGCGTTTCAAGGTGCTGTCCACCAACCTAAGTAATCAAAGTACACCGGGGTATGTCCGTTCTACGGTGGCCTTTGAAGACTTGTTGGCAAGCGAACTGCAAGAGCGCAAGCCAGACCTGCTGAGTGTCACTCCCGAAGTCATTGAGGACACCTTGACACCAGGCAGCCCTGACGGAAACAACGTCAACCCAGAACTCGAAATGAACGGTCTCATGCAGAACCGACTGCAGTTTGAGTTGTACACAACTCTGCTTGCAGGCCGCATGGAACTACTACGCACAGCTATCGACGGAGGTCGCTAATCATGGATTCCATCAGAGCCCTCTTCTCCGGCTTCCGGGCCACCGCATCCGGCATGTCCGCCGAACGCATCCGCATGGATGTTATTTCCAAGAACTTGGCCAACTCGAACACCACTCGCATGCCTGGCGAGGGGCCTGCGCAGCCTTACAGGCGACAGGTCGTTCACTTCGCGCCGATCCTGGCCGAACTGCAAGGAGGTGGCACAGAGATCCGCGGTGTTCGCGTTTCCGAAATCAGTGGGGACACGCTCACGCCATTCGACGAGATCTATGAGCCCACGCACCCTGACGCCGACGGCAAGGGCATGGTGCGCAGGCCGAACGTCAACACGATGAAGGAAATGGCCGACCTCATGACTGCGGTTCGTTCCTACGAGGCCAATCTCAAGGCTCAGGACACGTTCGTCAAAATGGCGGAGCGCGCACTGCGTCTCGCACAGTAATTCTTTACAGCATCTGAAGTAGGAGTACGAAATGGTCAACGGAGTAGGAAGCGGCGGCGGCAGCATTGCACGGGATGCCATCAAGGCAGCCATGCAACGGCAGTCGGATGCCCTACAGCGCCTCGATCAGGCGTCCGAGAGATTGTCGGGTTCGTCCAGCGACTCCGTTCAGAAGCAGAATTTCAGCACCAACCTCACGGAGAGCTTCAAGCAGGTGAACCAGGAGGTTCAGCTTGGAGAGAACCTGGTGGAAGGAATCGTTACCGGTGAGGTAACCGACTTCCACGAGATTGCAGCACAGGTCAAAAGGGCTGACCTCTCATTCAAATTTGCCCTTGCCGTTCGTAACAAGTTCATCGACGCCTACCGCGAAGTCATGCGGATGAGCGTTTGATTCATCGATCATGAAGGACCGTTTTTTACAGCTCATCGCCCTTTTCCAGTCGGCACGTCCCGCGACCCGCATCACCCTTGTGATCGGTACGCTGGCCGTAAGCGCCATTGCGCTTTTTTCCAGCTGGTTTGCGAACCGCCCCGACCTTGTACAGCTTTGGGCGGGCATTAGTACCGCCGAAGCTGCGGAGTACAAGAATGCGCTGGCTCAGGCTGCCATTCCTTTCCGCTCTTCGCCTCCTCCGGAGAATGGCATCTGGGTCGACTCGGCCGATCGGACGATTGCCGAAGCGCATGTTGCGATGGCGGGATTCCGTCCGGTGCAAAAAGGCATTCAGGTCACCGATGGTGGCGCCGCGAGTGCTTTCTTGAGCGCCGGCGCACGCAAGCAAATGGAGAACAAGCGCGAGTGGCAAGAGTGTGAGTTGCAGCTTGAGAACCTCGGGTTCATTGACCGGGCAACCGTGGTCACGTCCGGTTCTGACGGAACTCCCTTTGGGCCCAGCAAGGAACCCACGATCTCGGTCACCCTTGGCCTTAGGGGGGGAGTCATGCTCGACTCTTCGGAGGCTCGTACGGTGGCCGCTCTGGTGCGCAGCCGTTTTAACGTCCCCCTTGAAAATATCACCGTGGTGGATGAGCGCGGCAACCTGATCCACGACGGCGCTGACTCGGGTGGCATGTCCAACAACGACCTGTTCAACCACAAGCGGCGCTACGACAATGACGCCGAACGGCGTGCGACTAAAGCGCTCGAGATGGCCCTCGGCCGCGGCATGGCACTTGTCACGGTCAATTCCGTCTGGGTCTACGATGAGAAGGAATCGGTAACGGAGAGAGCCCTCCCCTCGGCGGCTCCCTACTTCGAGTCCAAGTCGGACACCAAGAGCACACAGTCATCTAATTCCGCGGGGGGACCCGCGGGCATGTCTGCCAACATAACCCAGGACTTCGGCAACGAGACGGCAGCCGTTGGCGGCGGCGGTGGAAGCGGTGGGGAGAACACAACGAAGGAATCCGAGATACGCAGTATCGTCGGGCGTGAAACCGAACACACCTCTAGTCGAACTCCGCGCATAACCCGGATCAGCCTCTCCTTGACCATGGACGAGAGCAAGGCTGATCAGTTGACCCAAATCGAAGGCATCGTTAAGGCTGCCGTTGGGTTTGACACCACACGGAACGACTACTTTGAATCTTTCACAACGGTACTTGCTTCTGTGGAACGGGACGAGGACGGCAAGGTCATTCTGCCTGCGGCGCTTGAGCCTGTTGAGGAGCCGAACGCCTACATGGAACTGGCACTCGAGCATGGCGTGGAGATTCTCGCAGCGCTTGGATTTCTTGTCGTCCTCATGAAGAGCCTCAAGAGTGCCTCGGCGCTCAAAGGGGGCCAAGCCGTCGCCAGCAATGGCGCGACAGCGGGCGCTGCCCCCCTCTCAAGCGGGTCAGAGGATAGACGTCGTCAGGACCTCTCTCTCGAGGAAGTAGAACAAATGAACATGGAACTGTTAGCCCGCGCACAGGTGGAGGAACTGGTTCGTTCTAACCCCGAGAAGGTCAGTGAAATCTTGGCACAGTGGGCCAAATCAACCGCGGGTCCGGTGGGAGTGGGCAAATGAGTCCTAAGAACGAAATTCCCGGCCCCGAACGCGCAGCCGCGTTCTTGTTGAGCCTTGAGCGGGAGGATGCCCTCTCCGTCATGCGTCACCTTGATGCCGACCTTGTTTCGGAAGTGGCGTCGGCGATGACTGAGCTGGATGAGAAGTTCTCGGAACACGATACCGTGAACAAGCTGTACTTCGCGGTTTCTCGGGAAGTGCTCCAACCAACGACGGTCCAGGCCCAGAGCGACACTCAACTGCGGTTCCTGCTGGAGGAGGCATTCGGCCCAGAACGCGCCCTAGGTGTGTTGGATGACATTCGCCAACGCCAGCTTGCGGAGCGCCCCTTTCAAGATGTTGAATTCTACTCGCCGGAAGTGCTGGCGATCGCGCTTTGCGAGGAAACCCCGACGTCATGCGCCATCGTGCTCAGCCACGTGGAGCCGGCCTACTCGGCCGAGGTCTTGGGAAACATGGAACAAGAGCTTGCCTTGTCCACGGTGACTCAGATGGCCACCTTGGTCCCCCCGGGCGCAGCCGCTCTAAAGAGCATGGCGCGCAACTTGACGGCGAGCTTAGAGGTCATCAACCGCCAACCCTCGCCCGCCGATCCTTCGGCACGGTTGCAGACCATCGCGCAAATGCTCAACTACTCCAACCTCGACCTAGAACGTTCCGTTCTCGAAGGCCTCGAGGAAGCCAATGCCGACATGGCAGGCGAAATCCGAGAGTTCATGTTCACCTGGACCGACCTGGCCACAGTGGACAAGCGCTCGATGCAGAAAATTCTGGGGTCCGTCGATACTCGGACTCTGGCGCTCGCTCTCAAAGCTTGTACAGCTGATGTGGAAGAGAACGTCGCAGGCAATCTCAGCTCTAGAGTCAAGGTCATGGTCCTAGAGGAACGCGAGTTAGCCGGGGCCGTAGCGATGAGTGAAGTCATGGCGGCTCGCGGTGAAATCATGAAAGCCGTTCACGCCCTGATCGAAGCCGGTGATTTTGCTCCGGCACGTAGCGGACAGGAGTTGGTCACTTGAGAGTCTCTTCGAACATCAGCATCGACGTGCTGGAAAGCCCGACGAGTGCCCACTTGCTTCCGTCCAACCTCCAACAGTATGCACTGCAAAGGCGTACCCAACGGGAAGACCAGCTGCGTTCCGAAGGCTTCGCAAGTGCTAACCAGAGCGCGGCCAACGTACTCGAGACCGCTAGTGATTCGCTCGACGCCGCTCGTGGCGAATTGCAGGGCTCGCTAGTAGAGACCGCGGTTCAACTCGCCCTCGAGATTGCCGGGTCGTTGGTCCGCAAAGAACTAGCAGCGGGCAACTACGACATCGCTAGCATCGTGCGTTCCGTGCTCGCGAGCACGACCTGTTCGAGCAAGAAAATGGTCCTTCGGGTCAATCCAGAAGACGCTGACGCCCTCGCTGATGTCCGCTTTCGTTCGGGAACCGAAGTCCAGGCCGATCCTACTGTGCGCCGCGGGGACATCCAACTCGAGACCGACCAGGGCCTCTTGGTGCGCAACATAGACGAGTGTCTAGTCAGTATTCGGGAAAACCTACAGGAGGCTTTTTGCTCATGATCACCGTCGAACGCTGCAAGGAACTCATACATGCGGGGACCACTCCGGTCTACCGTGGACGCATAGATCAAGTATCGGGCGTGATGGTGGAAGCGGTGGGTGTGCCCGCCGCTCATGGAGAAATGTGCCGTATCGACCGTGGGGCCCATGGCTCCATCGATGCAGAAGTCGTGGGTTTTCGCGGCAACACCACGTTGCTAATGCCCCACGGAGATCTGGACGGAATTGCTCCTCAGCAAATCGTCACAGCCCTCGGTCGGTCGTTTTCCATCCGCGTGGGCGATGAATTGCTAGGCCGTGTGATTGACGGCTTCGGGATGCCCTTGGACAGCTTGCCGCAAGTTTCCTCACTCGAAACCCGCAAGGTGCGTCAACCCGCTCCGGATCCACTCGCGCGCCCTTCGATTGTGGAACCACTACAAACGGGTGTGCGCTCGATCGACGCCATGAACACTGTCGGTCGCGGACAGCGACTCGGAATCTTTGCGGGTTCTGGTGTAGGCAAGTCTTCCCTCCTCGCTCAAATCACCCGTGGCACCGATGCGGATGTCGTAGTCGTTTGCCTAGTGGGCGAACGTGGCCGGGAAGTGCGTTCCTTTGTTGATGAAGTTTTTGACGAAGCGGGGCGCGGGAAAGCGGTGATGATCGTCGCAACTTCGGATCGTCCGCCCATCGAACGTTATCTGGCACCCTTCGTGGCCATGACCGTCGCCGAACACTTCCGTGATGAGGGCAAGAACGTGCTGCTCGTGATGGACTCCGTTACCCGCTTTGCTGCGGCTTGTCGTGAAATTGGTTTGGCGGCGGGCGAACCCCCCACCATCCGCGGATACCCGCCCAGCTTCTTTGCCACAGTGCCCAAGCTCGTCGAACGCATGGGTCGAACCGACAAGGGAAGCATCACCGGACTCTTGACCATCTTGCTCGATGGCGACGACCCCAATGAGCCGGTGGCCGACACCCTACGAGGGCTGTTGGATGGCCACGTCTTCTTGAGTCGAGACTTGGCACAAGCGGGTCACTTCCCCGCGGTGGACATCTTGCAGAGCCTCTCTCGATTGATGCCCTCGCTGGCAACCTCGGAACACCAGGAGCACGCCTTGCGATTGCGCGAATGGCTCGCTGCCTGGCGCGACGGCAAGGACCTGGTTGAAATTGGTGCTTATGCGCGGGGCACCAACACAGTCCTTGATGCGGCCATTGAGCGCATGCCCGCGATCAATGCTTTCCTGCGGCAAAAGCCCGACGAGACCACGCCCTTTGAGGAATCTGCTTCTTTACTCGAACTGATCACCGGTGATCTGGGCGCTGCCTGATGAAGGGATTCAAATTCAAACTTGAGCGCCTAGCCCGAGTTCGGAAAGTCCAGGAGGAGCTCGCCCGGGCCAAGTGGCAAGGGGCGGTGCTGGAAGCACAAGAGGCTCAAGAACGCTGCGAGTTAGCCCGGGAAGGGATTGCTAGTGCGATCTGCGACCTGAGAGACATTCAGTCCTCTAGCCAGATCGATGCGCGTCGGGTGCTTCATGCACGTGAAGCGATCAGCTTCCTCGAGGAGCGCCGCGACACCTTGCTACGCCTGGCCGATAGCGCCTTCAAGGCGGCAGAGTTACTACGCGAGCCATGGCAAGCCGTCCGAACCGAACTCGAAGGGCTCAAGCGGCTCGAAGAGAAGGAGCGCACCAAGTGCCGCATCAACAATGAGCGCGAAGAGATCAAGGAGATCGACGAGCAAGCGATGGATCGCGCTCGTAAGAACAAACTAAACCAGCGGCGCAGGAGCGCCTGACACCCCACCAGTAGCTACCGACTACAACTTCCCTGATCACTACCATGAACCCCATCATCAAGAAATCTCTCATGGGCCTCGGCGGCCTCATTCTCTTTGCGGCTACTTATGTTGCCATCGCCATCATCAGCGGCGCTCCTCTGCACGAGGTTCCGGGTATCAGTTCCTTTGTCGAGCCTCCGGATGATGCCAAGAGCGGGGACACCCAGGACGAAGTCGCCAAGCTGCAAAACGAGAATTCTAAGACGGGGTCGGAGTTGTTGAATTCCAATGCCGGGCTTCTAGGCGCCTTCATGATGGATGCCCCTTTCACTGCTTCAGGTCTGCGTGACCTTGAGAACGAGCTCAAGAAGAAATTGATCGAGCAAACCGTTGAGCGTAAAACGCTTGAGGTTCGGTCCCTGGAGCTCGACGAGTGGGAATTCTCTCTTCGGGAACGCCAAGCGGCCCTCGCGACTCAACGCGGCAAGCTGGAAGATGTCGAGAGCAAGATCAACTTGCGCACGGCTGAGCTTGAGCGGGACGAGAGCGTTGCCAAGGATCGGGCACGCCAGGGTTGGCGCGACATGGCAGCCATCTACAAAGGCGGCGAAGCCGAGGTCAACGCGGGAATGTTGCGCGCCGAATCTGCGGAGGACGCCGCCCTGATCCTTCGCGAATTGGATGCATCCCAGGTTGGGGAGATCTTGCGACTGATCACACCAGCCAGCGAGCGCAAGAAGTACTCGGACGCCTATCGCTTGGCCACCAACACCGATCCTGAGTAACCGTGTGCGGGTTAGGCTCACAAGTACCTGTCATTTCAGCACTTGCGAGACAGAAAGGGTGCCTGAGTGATTCAAGGCTGGGAAGCTGACTGCCGATAAAGAGGTGAGCGCTCCCCGATCTATCCCCGCGATCTTCCCCTTCCTATGGATCTTACAACCATTATTGGTGCCCTGCTGGCCTTCGGGCTAGTGCTCTTCTCCATGGC
Organism: Minisyncoccia bacterium; assembly: GCA_047638655.1. Taxonomy (GTDB): domain Bacteria; phylum Planctomycetota; class UBA1135; order UBA1135; genus JABACD01. The sequence goes on from JBLIMI010000012.1 coordinate 12,023, forward strand.
CACTGGCCCGGGGGGGATTGGGATCTTCATCCACGTTCCATCTTTGATCATCGTGTTCGGTGGAACGCTCGGTGTGACGCTGATGTGCTTCCCCATGGAGGCCATCAAGTCGATCGTAAAGGTCATGCTGGTCACCGCATTTCGCAGCGGAGGCTCGCCGGAAGAAGAGATCGATCGCATTGTGGAGTACGCCAACCTCGCCCGTAAGGAAGGCCTGCTGGCTTTGGAAAATCGGCTCGAGGATGTCGACGACAAGTTCTTCTCCAAGGGCATCCAACTGGTGATTGACGGTTTCGGGTCAGAGACCGTGCGCGACATCATGGCTCTCGAAGCCGACTGGCAACGTCAGCGACACGGCACCGGCAAGAAGATCATGGACCAGATGGGAGCATTTGCTCCTGCCTTCGGAATGATCGGCACCCTCGTGGGACTGGTGCAGATGCTCCAAAACCTCTCCGACCCCTCGTCCATTGGCGCCGGCATGGCGACGGCATTGCTGACCACGCTCTATGGCGCGATGCTTGCCAACATGGTCTTCCTGCCCCTCGCGGGCAAGCTGGAGATTCTGGCGGGTGAGGAAGGGCTTTTGCGCGATCTCATGATCGAAGGCATCGTAGCCATTCAATCCGGCGAGAAGCCGGCTCTCATCAAGGAGAAGCTGAAGGGCTTCCTCGCGCCTGCCGTGCGAGAACAAATCGAGTCTTAAGGAGCGAACACGATGGGCGTAGTCGAAGAAGAACCGCCGGCCGGTGCACCAGACTGGATTGTCACCTTCGCAGACATGATTTCGCTGCTAGTTACATTCTTCATCCTGCTGCTGACGTTCAGCAGCATGGACGAACACGACGCGTTCCAGGTGAAAGGCAACATCATCGGCACCACGGGCACGCTCTCCCACGACAATGGCGCCAGTGCGGTCAAACCGCCGCCTTTGGACAAAATGCTGGCCATGGATGCCGCCCGGGGCGCACAACTCCCCCATTCCAGGCCCACGGAGGAGCTCTTGAACGACGTCAGCGATCAGGCACAAAAGCTCACGGACGAGCACGCCGAGCTTGACCTCGCTGCCATGACCGACGGGGTCGTGATTCGCTACGACGACCGAGGCACGTTCAAGCCGGGCTCGATCGAGATCTCCAGTTATCTCCAAAGTTCGCTAGGTGAACTCGGTCGGGTGCTCGAGCACTACCCCAACGTCATCGTCGTGGAAGGACACACGGACAATGGCTTCAAAGCCACAAAGAGCTATCCCACGCCTGAATCCATGAGCATTGCCCGGGCTGATGCCGTCGCAGAGTACCTGCTCGCGAATTCCAACATGAGCCCCAAGCAAATCCAAATTGCCGGCTACGGGGCAGGCAAACCGGCCGTCCCCAATGACACGCCGGAGGGCCGTCGCACGAACCGCCGCGTCGAGTTACGCATCATGTCATTGAGCCAGGATCGGGCCGCAGCACTCAAAGAATCCAATGGGTGATTTCAAACCGTCCCCGAAGCCGGCACCCCCGGCCTACATGGTGTCGTTTTGCGACATGATGACGTTGATTCTGACGTTCTTCATTCTGCTCGTCTCGATGTCCAAGGAGCGCAAGGCGGGTCTCGCCGCCGCGGGTGTTGGCTCGTTCGTGATCGCTGTCAAATCCCATGGCCTCCCCGGTGTCTTGAGCGGCCAAGAGGAGATGGCCATTTTCGAGCACACCCGCCGCAAGTTCAACGTGCCCCAGGATGAGGATCCCGATCGCATGACGGATGTGGTGGATGCGTCCAACCTGGAACTGATCAAGACCAAACTGCTGGATGCTCTACAACCCCACGACGAGATGACCCACCCCTCCGTGCTCGAGTTTCCCGAAGGGTCCGCTGTGATCCCAGAAGGGGCCAAGAAGTACTTGCGAGAGTTGGCGCCGTCCTTGCAGCCCAAGTTCAGGCAAACCTTGCACGTGGAAGGCCACGCCAACGATTCCAAGGCCGGGACTGCCCGCGGCAACCGCCTGCTGGCCTTGGCCCGGGCAACTGCCCTGCGTGATTACCTCATCGAAGAGTACGGATTCGCACCGGATCGGGTTCAAGCACGGGCTTGGCTGGTGGAACTTCCCAATGCTGGGCAAAACAACAGGGCCGTAGACATACGCCTGGTTACGCCAGGGCCCAAATCTGCCGACAAGTAATTGTCATGGCAGAAGAAGAAGTAAAAGAAGACGGTGCGGACGGGGAAGCCAAGGGCCGCAAGAAAAAGCTGTTCATGGTTGGCGGTATTGTGGGGGTGATTGGCGCTGGCGCCATTGCGGCCATGATGGCCTTGCCCTCCAAAGAAACGAAACCACGGCTCGTGGGTCCTTTCTCCATGCAACTCTTCGAGGATCAGTTCAGCTGCAACCTCTCAGGGGATGCACGCACTAGGTTTCTTCAGATGAAACCCCAAGCGGAATACTACGCTTACGACCCGGGCTACATGGCCGCTCGGACTACTGACCAGCTGTATCCAGCGTCACTCAGGGACACCGTCTTTCGAGTCTCCTCTAACAAGAGTCGTGATGAAGTCTTTGGTGTCGTGGGTGAATCCACGTTCGCCGAAGAGCTGCGCGCTGCCTTGGATCCTGTGCTCTTTCCCGTGCACATCGGCCCTACGCGCCTGCCCTGGGACTTCGATGAGGAGTCCGGGCTAAGACCTGGCCTGTCCAGCAACAAGAACACGTTCCGCGGGCAATTCGAGGATCACCTCCTGCACGTGACGTCGGATCCTCCCGAAATCTGGATTGATGATGGCCCCAAGAGGGCTTTCGAAATTGGCGAATTTGACGTGCGCGTCATCAGCCCCGAAGGGGAAGTCATTTTCGTCGACACAAGCACCCTGGAAGAGGGCTTCAGTGGTGAAGTCAAGGTGGGTACACGCGGTCGTATCATTCGCATTATTCCAGTGGACTTGATGGTCCAGTAACGAAGAGCGACCAAACACCGTGCCCGACAACGTAAGCCCCGAAGAGATCGAAGCCCTTGTGGGCGGCGGTGAAGAAGCATCCTCCCAAGAGGTTGTGGAGCTTCGTGACTTTCGCCAACCACGGCGACTCTCAACGGCGCAACAACATACGATTCGGACAGCGTTGACCCAGGTCATCCCAACACTCGAAGCAGGCCTCGCCATCTGGCTTCGGACCCACGTCACCATCACTCTCCAAGAACTTGGGGAAGCAAGTGCCGTTGGGTTGTTCGATGAGTTCGAAGACCCGCTGGCCATTCAGACTTGTAACGTTGGAGAGTCCCATGGCTGGATTGTCTGGGACAACGAATCAGCGTTGCGATCCGTCATCACCTCTCTCGGAACCGAAATACCCGAAGACCTAGAGCCGCGCAGCCTCTCCCCCATGGAGATCGGTCTTGCCACTGACATCCTCGGCGTTTTCGCCGATCATCTGGGCGCAGCCCTCGGGCTAGAGATCACGCCAACAGCCTTTAGCCAGGACGTGCGAGCCTTCCTTGCTCAACACGAGCTCGACCCCGGCGGTGATCCGCAACGGTTGTTCCTGCATCTTGAAATGGAGAGTCCCTTCGGCGACCAGTCCTTGCGCTTCTACTTGCCAGGGATCTTGCCGAGTGTCACGCCCAAGCGTACAGCGCCCCTCTCCAGCGTTCCCATTCATCTCGATAGCGTCTCCATCGAAATTTCCGCGGAGCTTGCTTCGGTCGATGTTTCGCTCACGGATCTCATGAACATTGAGGTTGGTGACGTCATTCCGCTGGGAGTTCCCATCGGAAGCCAGGCCATCCTCCGTATTGAAGGCGACCGCGCTGGAAGTGCTCTCTGGGGCCAATCCAATGGCGTCATCGCCATCTCCATTCAAGAAATCGAATCTATCCCCGAGGACTCAACGAGTCATGACTGACGAAACAACAGAAGAGAACACGAACGCCATAGAAGGTGCAATTGACAAGGCCACCGAAGCCGTTGCCATTCAGGCCAACGAACTGCCGGATCTTGGCGCTCCAGAGGGTTCGGGCCAACCCATTGGACTCGACGGAGTTCTTGGCGTTCCCGTTCAGCTAACCGTGCGCATCGGCCAAACACGAATGAGCCTCTCACAGTTAGTCGACCTGGGCCCAGGCTCCTTGGTGCCCCTCGACCGCGACGCCCACGAGCCGGCGGACATCTACGTCAACGGCAAATTGATCGCCCGCGGTGAAGTCGTCACGATCGACAACAAGTACGCCGTGCGCATCTGCGACATCGCCGAAAACTAGCGCAGAGTCATTCGCAAACAAAGACGCGCCGCGCACGGGTAATTCCTTGCGCGGCGCGTTTGCTATTGTGATCCAGCTCTAGCTACAGGTAGCGCAGGGGAGAGAAGATCTCTGTCTCGAAGGCACTGACCGGCTCGCCCATCAGCATCTGGGCCATGCCTTCACCCACGGAGGGTGCCAGCGTGAAGCTGTGACCGGAGAAAGCGCTGGCCACGTACAACCCTCCAATTTGAGGAAGGGCGCCTAGCACCGCTTGGTTGTCCGGGCTCATGGTGAACATGCCACACTCCGCCCCCACGTCGTGCACGCCTTGGTATTGGGGCAGACGCGACTCGACTTTCTCACGAGCCCAGAACGAGAAGTCTTGGCCCACGCTCTCGGGAATGTGGTCGAGGTCTTTGATCTCTTCAAATCCGGCCCGACCTCGGCGCCCGACAATGGAGCGCCCGTTCAGCCGCTGAACGGGC
>JBLIMI010000013.1:0-16669 GCA_047638655.1 Minisyncoccia bacterium
CTCCGCAGGCCACGCCTACATGGATTACTTCAGCACCTACTTCACCGGTAGCGCGGACGCGACCATGTACCACGAAGCGGGGCACCAACTCGTTGGCAACCGGCTCAATCTGCATGGCGGCGGATCCTGGTTCCAGGAAGGCATGGCCGTCTACTTCGAGGACAAATGGAAGAAAAGCAAGCGCCTGTCGAGCGTTGCTTCCGGGATGATCAAGTCCAATCGCTACACGCGCTTTCGGGAGCTCTTTGAAGTGAAGAGTCTCTTGCACTCTTCTGGCGACAGCAAGCGCGGAAGCATCGCAGGCCAGCGCTACACACAGTCTGGGACGATCATCAACTTCCTTGTAGAAGGCGAGCTCAAGCAGAATTTCGGCAAGATGCTCGATGAGTTGCGCAACTATCGCCGCGAGCAAACCACGGGAACCAGCAGCACCAACGAGGCCATGTGGGACACCATCTTTCGCAAGGCCTACGGCTTGAACATCGAAGGCGTGGAGGAGTTGTGGAAGAAGCACTTCTAGTCCGATCCGCCAGCAAGTCGCTGATGCTCGCCATCGGCGCGAGCTTCTTGGGGTTACTCTTGAGTTCGAACGCGCCTGCCCCGGATGGCGATCCCGTCGGCGTGCTGATCAACGCGCCCACGGTTGGATTGCGCTTCCGGACGCCAGAGAACTGGGTCCTCTCCTCCAAGTCAAAGTCGGAGGAACTGCTGCTGTTCGCCAGCCCCAAAAAGGCAACACCCCTGCTCCGAGTACGCAGATTCGATGGACGACTCTCTCCCAAAGACCGCATCAGTTCCATGAGGCGCGGCTTGCCCGAAGCAGAAACTCTGTTAGAGATCGTGACCAGTGAGCAATGGGACCAAGGCGGGCGACTCTTCGAAACGGCCCACGCGGTCTACAAGGCAGGCACGCAGGAGTGGCACGCTCGTTTCACGCTGGTGGACCAACCCAGGAAGACCCAACACGGGTTTTGGCTCTACGGAAAGAAAAAGGACGTCGAGAAACACTGGGCGGCTGTGCAAACCTCAATCGCCTCAGCCAAGAGCATCGCCGGTTCGATTGGAGGCTCCACTCCAGGGCGGAGTGCGGCCCCGGACAAACAGAAAACCCGCGGACCTGCTGTCTGGAAAGACGAGAAGCTGGGTTTGGAATTGGACAGTTGGCCCGCAGGCTTCGGTGTCGACAAAGCCACGGAGAAGGCCATCACCAAAGGCGGATTGAAAGTCAAACCCCTCGTCGAGAAGTCTGGTGAACAAGCCCTGTTCCAACTCGAGGTGCTGATTGAGCAATCACAAGACTCTGCGAACGAGGCTGCTGGAGATCTCGAGGCGAGCATTGCGAGTAAGGCAACGACCTCCAGCCTGCGGCGCGTCCCTCTCCGCATCGGCGGCGAAACAGCCCACATGTTGCGCTGGATCGAAGCGCCCGACGGGGAACGTAGCCTTCTGCACGAGACCTACTTTGTGCAGAGAGGAGCGCTAGTTCTTCGAATTGATTATGAGGCAGATGAGACGTGGGCGCAGGCCCGTAGCCGCCGAACGCTGGTGCGAGACTTCCTGACGGGCATTCACTTCATCTAAGCAAACACGGACACATAAGAAGAGAGGCCAGCTGATGCTGGCCTCTCTTCGTTTCGGTCTCTACCTCGGACGACTCGACTTACTTGTCGTCCTTATCGCCTGCTGACTCCTCTTCATCCACAGGTTTCTCTTCCGCCACTTCGGGGTTTTCCCCGGCGTCCAAGGCTTCATCAGGAGCGACAGCCTGTTCCGGGCGCGGCCGAATGTGAGCAAAGAATAGCTCTTCCTCTTTGTCGTAAACGAGTTGCCCGTCCACGACCGTGTACTGCACAAACGTTTGGTAGTGCAAGAGATCACCGTCGGTCACGATCAGGTCGCAATCCTTGCCGACCTCGAGTGTGCCCACGCGATCGGAAATTCCCATCATGCGAGCCGGCACCGTCGTGATTGACGCCATGGCCAGCTCTTCGGAAAGTCCGCCCCGGATGGCAAAGCCAACTTCAACGGGGAGGTGCATGATGTCTCGGCCTGCGATACCCCCCAGGGAGATGCCTTTGCTTGAAGGCACGATGGCCACCGACACGCCAGCGCGGGTCAAGATGGCCGCGTTCTCGATGCTCGAGCCCCCATCGCTCACGAGCCGTTCGTCTTTGTCACGACGGTCACGGGCGGTAACGATCGCGGAAGCACCGGCGCGGCCCAATTCCTCGGCAACGGTCCAGCCTTCACGGCATCCGTCAATCAGGGGACGGAAGCCAAACTCCTGAGCAAGTCGCGCGATCCCCAGCAACTGCGCTCGATCATCGGCGCGGAAATGGGCAGTCGCTTCGCCGCGAAGAATGGCCAGGGTCGTTCCGTCCACGCCTTTCTTGTTGGGCTCCGTCAGCTCCTTGTCCGCCTTGACATCGATTTCCCACTGACGGTATGCGAGAACATAGTCCCGAGCCTTGACCAATTTCTCGCGCAGAGCGCGCTTGGTGGCTGCGCTGGAGTAGGACATGGACTGGTGAGTCGAGTCCGACAACACGACTCCGTCGAAGTCGTAAGGCAGCGGCTCGTCATAGCTGACGTAACGCTTCAGCTTGATGGCTGCGCGCCCCGAACCCGTGGTGGTGATGCCAGTCGCCAGACCGAGGACCATGTTCTGAGAGAAGGGGTCGACCGAATCGCGGTAATCGCCACTCGCACCCGCAAGCCCGGAAGAGGTGATCGCCACGATGCCCGGATACACGCGCATGCCCTGGGCATCCAGGGAGCGCAGTCGGAACTCACGCTCGTCTTCCGGGATCTCGGTGTAGAAGTCGCGACCGGGCGCCTCGATGTCATATCCAATCTCGACAACCTTGCCGTTCTTTGCGAGCAACGACGCGTCGCGCAAGACAGCTCCGGTGCCGGTGTGGATCTCGGCGTTCGTGACGAGAAAGTATTGATCCTTGTCCGCTTCAGCAACCGGCTCCTTCTCTTCCTCCTCCTCCTCCTCCTTGTCCTTGTCCTTGTCCTTGTCGTCTTCGGGGACGACAAGAGCCTGCAGGGGAGAAGCAAAAGCAAGAAAGGCGAGAGCACCGACGATCACGGGCTTGGCTGTTTTGATTTGAAGTTTCATCAGTTGAGTTCCCCGTAAACAATCTTACCGTCCAACATCACAGCCTCGACAAGAGTGCCTGGCTCGAAGGGGTCGGCTTTGAAGAACAAGATGTTGGCGTCCTTGCCTGCGGACAGACTTCCGAGGCGCTCGTCCAACCCGAGTAAGGCGGCAGGTTCGAGGGTCATGGCGCGCAGGGCCACGTCCTTCGATAGGCCGGCACCTACCAATTCGCCTGTGTTGTGTAGCCAGTCCTTGTGACCGGAGACCGAGTCCGAGCGCGGAATCAAGACCAACTTGGCGCCAGCGTCGCTCAATTCGCGGGGCAGGTTGCGCTGGCGGCGCGTGTTCGGGTGAAGCGAGAGTGACGGTTCCATCACAATGCGGCAAGCGTGCTTGCCCAGCTCTGTCTTCACGTAGAAAATGTCAAGGCTCGAGATCACACGGATCCTGAGGTCCCAGTCGAACTCCTCTTCTCCGATCGCGTCGATCAGGTGCAAGTAGTCAGCCGCGGACCCAATGGAGATCAAGGCACGCAATTCACGGTCGCGCAATGCCTGGAACGTTGATGCTTCGGGCTTGGGAGTCGGAGCGACGTAAGGGCCAAGTTCCTTGGTGGCCTCGCCATCGCCCTTGTCCTCCTTGTCCTCCTTGTCTTTGCTCTTCTTTTTGGCCTTCTCTTCCTTCTCTTTGGCCTTGTCGTACTTGTCGCGAGCTTTCTTCTCATCCTCGACGTAGCCGTCCGCCTCTTCGAATCCGTGGCGCAACATCTTCTTGGAGCTCGAGTTCGAACGCAGCATCACTTTGAGATAGACGTCGTCCGAGAGCACCATCTCGTCAGCGGTCTCGCCTTTGGGCTTGATCGCAACTGCGCGGCCCGGGATGCCATTGCCAGCAGGGTACAACCCTAGGGTGGTAACGCCCGCTTCAAGCAGGCCGGCATATTCACGGTAGGCCGGGTAAAGCTCGTCGGAGGCGTGTTGGCCAGGGCGCGAATCGTTGCCGCCTTGGCTGTCCATGCCTTGCCTTGATTAGGCGTTGACCAACCCAGGGGTTGCCACGGAGCCCGGCCCAAGATCGATCACGGGGATGCCGCGCTCGATAGCCAAATCTTCACCGATGACAGCAATCTTGCCGTCTTCGATCAAGATGACCGCGTGGTGGATAGTGCCATCGCTGACAGTCTCCGCCCGGTCAACCTTGATAGCCACAGTGTCCGGCTGGACCGGTGCGGGGGCGAGCAGTGTGCTCGCTGCCATGAGAAACGTGTTCAGGATCATCATTGGTTCTCTCGCGTTCGAAAGTCGGGTCTGAGCTCAGAGTCTTTCTTGGACGTTTGGATTCTCGTACTCGGACTGCCCATCGATCCAGACCCTGACCACTTGGGTCCGGGGGTCCAGTGGGTCTGCCGTGTAGAGCACGATGTCCGCATCTTTGCCAACTTCGAGACTGCCGACGCGATCGTCGAGTCCGAAGGTGACTGCGGGGTGAATGGTCATTGCTCGCAACATTTGATACGAGTCCGCGCCGAGTCGTGCACTCATCGTGCCCTGCAGGAATAATTCCTCCTGGGGGATGACGCTCGAATCGGTGGTCAGTGAAAGGTCGGGGACACCGGCCTTGGCGTATTCAGCAGCGGTGCCGTTGATGCGCCCGTTGCGACTGGGGTAGAAGTCCATCACGCGCGGGCCATGGTTCACACGAACTCCCCAGTCGGCGATGACCTCGGCCACTTTCCAGCCGTCAAAGGATCCGTGGCTAATGACGCAGCGTGTCGCGTACTTGTTGTGCCACATGCGGGCGGTGTTGGTCACTCCACGAGCACCAGCGGTATGAATCAGCACCGGAAGATCCCGGCTCATGACCCTCTGCAGGTCGCGAAGGGCCGGGTCGAGGCGCCGGCCATTTGTCGCCCCCAATGCACGCTCGCAGACATTGGAGATGGTCCAACTCATGCTAGCTCGGGTGTTTCCGAAAGCGAAGTTGCCGGCTCGACGCTCCGGATTTGAATCCTGAGCGACCTTCATGCCGCCCACCCGTTCGATCACGCCCCGCTCGAAGTGCACACTCGAAGTCGTCTTGTAGAGAATCCCAAAGCCGCCAATATTGGTCCCGCTTCCGGGGATGCCAAAGAGAGTGGTGACGCCAGCTGCAAGGGCTTTCTGAATCGAACGGTTGCTCGGTCGAAGGGCTGCGCAAGCCCGTAGCTCGGGGTTGACCGAGCGCACCATGTCGTTGATCTCTCGTCCGCCACCGGGATGAATGTGCGTGTGCAGGTCCACTAACCCCGGCGCCGCCCAAGCGTGGGGGCGGTTCACGTCGGTGAAACGATCGTCCACTTCTTTGACGGGCCCCACGTAGCTGATTTGACCGGACTCGACCAAGATCAAACCCGGACTGTGAATCTCGTCCTGCGCATTCATGGTCAGCACTTTGCCGCAATGAATCGCGAGGTCCTGGGCCAATGCAGGCGCGCCAAGCAAGAGCCCGGCGACAAGGCAACGGGTCAAGAGGGCTACCATCCGCGCACCTCCTGTTCCTCAGCATCGTAGGCGAGTTTGCCTGCGATCCACACGTACCGGATGCTGGTGCGGGGATCGGAGGGATCACCGTCGAGGATGACGAGATCGGCCTGTTTGCCTGCCTCCAAGCTTCCGAGCTCATCTCCCTGACCGCAAACAACCGCAGGCACGATGGTCAAGCCACGTACGGCGGCCATGGCAGAGTTGTCCATGCCGTAGCGCACGCCCATGGCTGACTGCAGGGGCAGTTCCTCTTGGGGGATCACCGGGGCATCTGTATTGAAGCCGATCAACTCCACGCCTTGCTCCTGGAAGCCAGCGGCGCAACCCTGGGCTGCACCGTCCTGAGCCGCAGGAAAGCGTGACGAACTCGTGGGCCACATCACTTCGCGAGGCCCGAGGATGGCCGGTACGCCGATCTTCTTGGCTACCTTGCCCAGGCGCCATGAGTCGAATGATCCGTGGTCGATGAAAGTCGGGAAGCCAAACTCCATGCGCAAGATGCGCAGGGTGGCAAGCACGACCTGGAAGTACTGCGTGTGCGTTGAGATCGAGATCTTCTCGGCGTTGAGGTCGCGGTAGATGTCCAGGTTGATGTGACGCTCGGGCGCCTCGTTCGTTTCGCCGCCCTCGAAGGCTTCCCAGCGTTCCGCATACGCCTTGCCTTGTCGCAAGGAATAGCGAATGTGATGGTTCATGAGCGCCCGCTGCATGCCGTAACCCCAACGCTTGGGATTGTCGCCTTGGGCCACCTTCATGGAACCGGGGTCCCGCACGAGCGCTTCCTCGAAGGTTCCCTCAAGGGTTTTCATGAGGACTCCCTGGCCGCCGATGTTGGTGCCTGATCCAGGGATGTAGAGAATCGTGGTGATGCCAGCGGCGATCGGTCGCTTCAAGCGGCCGTTGCCCGCGCGAGCGGTGGCGCTCACTCGCAGGCCAGGATTGACCTGAAACACCATGTCGTTGTAACCACGGGGACCGCCCACGTGACTGTGCAGGTCAATCATTCCGGGCATCAACCAGGAAGAGCCCGCATCGAAGACTTCACAGCCCTCGGGAAGTTCCAATTCGTCCACGTCGCCAATCGCCACAATGCGACCGTCGCTCACGAGCAACAGCGCATGATCCATGGTCTGGCGCCCTTCCAGCTCGCAAACCAGTGCCTTCGCGCAACGGATGGCGAAGGACCCGCCGGAGGGGACGACTTGCTCGCTCGGGCATGCGGCCACTGCGTTTGCTGTCATGCAAGCGGCAAGGGCCCATGTGGCTATCTTGCTGCACACCTTTCCCAGCTCCGAGCGTTCGGAGTTCAATGGAGAGAGGCTAGTGCGCAGTTGAGCCATTACCAGCGTCGAGCCTCCGCGCTGACGTCGTACACCTTCTTGCCTTCCGTCAGGACCATCTCGACCGAGCAGCGAGGATCCTTGGGATCACCGGTGGTCACCAGGATGTCCGCGTGCTTGCCGGGCTCAAGGCTGCCGACGAGGTGATCGATCCCAGCGGTCTTGGCGGGAATGATCGTCAAGCCACGAATGGTCTGCAGTTCGTCGTCGATGAAGCCGTAGCGCGCACCGATGGATGCTTGCAACGACAGTTCTTCCTGAGGAATCACCGGCGCGTCCGTGTTGAATCCGATCATTTTCATGCCTGCCGCCTGATAACCAGCGGCCACACCAATGATGCTCTCGGGATTGGAACCTGCGAATCGCATCATCCCCGACGAGGGAGCGGACACATTTCGCGGGCCGAGAATTGCGCTGACTCCCAACTCCATGGCACGCGGCGCCACTTTGTAAGCGTCAAAGGTTCCGTGGTCGATGAAGACCGGCAGGCCCAATTCCTTGGCCACCATGGTCAAGGTCATGTTGGCCACCTGGTAGATCTGGGTGTGGGTCGAGATCTGGACCTCTTTCTTGTACAGCGAGCGCATGATCTCGAACTGCAAGTTCTTCTCGACCGTTCCCGGGGCTCCTTCCTCAAAGCGCTTGGCGTAAGCCACCCCTCGCCGCAGAGTGTTACGCGTGTTCCAGTTCATGAACGTCCGGCCAGGACGAATCATCCAACGTTCGGGGTTGCCCGCTTGGGCCAGCTTCATCGAGCCCGGATTGCGCACCACCGTGGCGTCAAAATCATCGAGACCCGTCTTGAGCAGGATGCCCTGTCCACCGATGTTCGTGCCAGAGCCCGGGATGAATAAGATCGTGGTCACGCCCCCAGCCAGCCCCATCTTCATCAATCGACTGCCGGGACGCACAGCTGTGGAAGCGCGCACGCCCGGATTGGCCAGGTACACCATGTCATTGATGTCCCAGGTGCCTGCCACGTGGGAGTGAAGGTCCACCATTCCCGGGCTGAGCCACTGGCTGCCCACGTCGAGCACTTCATAACCCATGGGGATCGGCGTTTCCGATGCCTTGCCCACGGCTTCGATCAGACCGTCCTTCACGAGAACGACTGCGTTGTCGATGTACTGCACGCCCTCGAGAGGCACCGTCAGCGCTTTAGCCGTCAGGATGGCTAACCCGCGACCACCCGGCTCACCGGGTGTAGCGCTGGCTCGGGCCGAGGCCTGTGCCGCAGCGATAGAAGCGGGTTGCTTCGAGAGCGCTTGCGCCGAATCTCCATCGGATGCCCACAAAGGGGCAACCAGAAGGAGGGGCAGCGCGAGGCTTAAGGCGTTGAACTTTGTCATGGGAATCATCAGGGGGGGATTTCTGCTGACCTAGTGGCGTGCAGAGCGCGTGGTTCCTGGAATGGGGTCTCCGTTCACAAACACCATTTGAACGGTGCTTCTCGGATCCACGGGGTCGCCACTAACGACGACGATGTCCGCATCCTTGCCTGTTTCGAGGCTTCCGACGCGGTGTGCGATACCCGCGGCCGTCGCGGGAATGATGGTCAAACCTCGGACATGGTCCAGGTTGGTGTTGTCGAACCCGTAGCGCACGCCAACCGCTGCTTGCAGGAACAGTTCTTCCTGGGGCACGATGGGCGAGTCGGTGTTGAAACCCACGCGGGTATGTCCTGCTTGTTGGTAGCCCGCCGCAACACCTTGGATCTTGCCATCCGTATCGATGAAACGCGGGAAGAAGGTGATCGAGCGCGGACCCAAAATGGCTGGAACTCCGGCTTCTTGAGCAGCACCGGCGGCCCGATAGCCATCAAAGGTTCCGTGGTCGATGTAGACATCGAGCCCCAGTTCCTTGCGGACCATGGTGACGGTCATCAACACCACCTGATAAATCTGCGTGTGAGTCGAGACCTGGGTGCGCTTCTCGTAGAGCTCTTCAAAGATCTCAAGCTGCGGATCATGCTCTGGTTTCGCACCATCGCCAGCGTGGAAGGCTTCCCAGCGCTTGGCGTAGGCGATGCCCCGCTTGAAGGTGTTGCGCGTGTTCCAGTTCATGAAGGTCCGGCGCGGGCCGAACAGCCAGCGCTCCGGGTTGCCTGCTTGAGCTAGCTTCAGTGATCCTGGGTTGCGGATCAGATTGCGGTCGTAACCACCAGGCCCCGTCTTCAGCAAGATTCCCTGGCCGCCCATGTTGGTTCCGGAACCAGGAATGAACAGGACCGAGGTCACGCCGCCGCGCGCTGCACGGGCCAAAGCCACGTTTGAAGCGATCGTCGAAGCCGACGCGCGCAGACCCGGATTCGTCAAATAGACCGAGTCGTTGATGTCGTTCGGGAAGAACGGATTGGGCGTGCCAACGTGACAGTGGAGACCCACCATCCCGGGCGCGATCCACGAACTCCCCAAGTCCTGCACCTCATAACCCGTCGGGATCGTTATCTCGCTCCTCGGGCCGATGGCTTCAATCTTGCCGTCCTTCATCAGGAGCACGGCATTGTCGATCAATTGCTCACCCTCTAGTTCGCAGATGAGCGCCTTTGAGCAGATCAAAGCCACGCCCGCTCCCGATTCCTGTGCGCAGGCTCCAACATCGCCAGCGACCGTCATGGTCGCTAACGTGCCGAGTGCACTCAGGAAACGGTGGAAGGTTTTCATCTTTGCAGCAATCTAGTGCAGCCGCACTTCGCGACCGTTCACCCAAACCCGTTGAACTTGGGTTTCGGCCTCGAGCGGGCTCCCATCGAGCAGCAACACATCCGCGTCCATTCCCGCGCGTAGCGTTCCCACGCGATCGTCGATGGACATCATGCGGGCCGCCCCCGAAGTCAGTGCTTCGATGGCACCGGTGGGGCTCATGCCCTGGCTCACGGCGTAAGCGGCAAGCAGCGGAAGCTCCGCCGCCCCCTCTTCCACACCGCTGTGGAAAGCGACGTCAATGCCCGCGTTCATGAGTTCCGCGTAGCGATTGCGTTGGCCTAGGCCCATGCGCGCGTCAGAGTAAATCACGCGATGGTCCAGCAGCACGCCGCGCACTCGCCCGACGATCTTGTCGGCCACTTTCCAGGCGTCATCGGCACCGCGCAAGACGGGTTTCACGCGATAGCCCGCGAAGGCGTCGACACAGGCGACGATCTCATCGGAACGCTCAACGCTGACAACGAAGGTCCCGCGCCCCTCAAGAGCAGCCCGGATGGGCTCGAGGTCCGGGTCCATGCGAGGGATCTTGGGAGCGCCCTTGGGCGCCTTGGCTATCTCTTCCGCGGGCTCGTAGGCCTGGGTACGACCTGCAACCACCACTTCTTTGGAGTCTTGGGTCGCGCTGAACTCGTGCTCGGCACCTCCACCAACCAACTTGCCAACCAATTTGCCTTCCTTGGTCTCGGCACTCAGAGTCACTTCGCCATTGGAGCCATTGCCCGTCAGCGTGACCGAATGCTCTTCACGGGTGCCTTCCATCGAGACGAGGTCCGCTGAAACAGCATCGCAACGCAAGCGAGCCTTGAGGCCACCGGTTGCATCTTGCTGCACTTGAATTCGAAGACGCAGGGAGTCACCACCTTCTTGTTCGATCTGTGCCAGCCACACTCCAGTGACTGGCTTGGGGGGCTCTTCGCCCTTTTTCTTCTTCTTCTTTTTCTTCTTGGCGGGCGTCTTCTCTGCCTCTTCCTCTTCCTCGTCGGCCGCTTCGCCTTCTTCCTCGTCGGAATCAGCGTCAGCTTCCGGGGCAGGCGGAGTGTAGGTCAGGATGGCCTTCTCGTAGGCGTCCCACTGAGCCTTGTACTCGTAGCCTTTCTCCAGCACAGACTTGACAGACTTGCCCGCATCCAAGCGGTTGGAGTTGCTCCACGTGAGATGAATCGCTGCCGGATCGGCGATGACCATCGAATCGATGTCGGTACCGGCAGGCTTGTAAGCCATGGCCGGTGCTCCCGATCCACTCGATCCGCGGGGCGTCATGACGACGGTGGTGACACCTGCCTGGGCTACTCGACGGTCCGCAAAGTCACCGGGCTCAATCAACTGTCCAAGCTTGAAGCCTGTCTTTGGAACCTTGGCCGAGCCTTCCAGGCCAAGGTGGCCCAAGGCGTCGATCATGCCAGGCATGGCTGCCGAGCCACGCACCACAGTGCATCGCTGCGGATGAGAAACACGACGGCCAACCTCAACGATCTCACCGTCTTGCATGAGCAATTGCCCAGGGCTTAGCACTTGGCCGTTGCCGAGGAACAACTCGTCCACCTCGATTACAACCGACTCCGATTCGTCGGCCTTGTAGACGACTTCGCCGTCGACCCAGGTGGCGATCACGCTGGAGGAAGTCGAGAGCGGATCGCCATTGAGAACCACCAGGTCAGCATCAAGGCCGCTGGTCAAGCTGCCAACGCGGTCGCTCACGCCAAGGATGGCAGCAGCATTCGATGTGATGGAGCGCAAGGCAGTCCCCGAAGAGAGCCCTCCGCGGCGGGCGAGACTGGCGTTGAAACGCAAGTCGCGCACCGAGTAGCCGCGTGCTTGTGCGACCGCGATGAGCGCTCCCGCAGCGTCCAGTTTGCTTGCGAGTTCCGCGTCGGGCCACTGTGCACCTTCACTCTTGCCACGATCTCGAGGACTAGAGTTGGTCCGCGCGTTGGAGTAAACGACCACCGGGATCTTGGCCTCGGCCAAAAGTTCCGCCAAGTCCGAGCCAGCGCTGGCGCCATCCAAGACGAGGGGCAGATTGTTCTCCTTGAAGAAGCTCACGAGGGCGCGAACTTCACCGGCAGACTCGGCGCGCATGCGCCAGGTGGTCTCCGCTTTCATTAGCTTGGCCAGGTCGGAGCCGGCGTAGGGGCCGTACTCCTCGGTGTCTGCAGGGCTTGCGGCCAAGTCCAGCAATTCACGCAAGGCAACGATTGCGCCCATTGTCGTGCGCGGCAATTGTGCGCGCTCCACACCCAAACCCACGTCCACCGTGGCAGGCACAGGCGGTTGCCAGTAACCCGGAGTCGAGCGTGCGTCTTCACTGATCGAGCCGTGGATCGATGCGGCGCGTGCAAGCACGCGGTCCGTTCCTGGTTGGCCCGCCAATTTGACCACCGCGCCATTTCCTGCGATGAGCCGTCCTTGGGCGGGGGCGATGTAAGCCGTGGTCACACCACTTGCCAAAATGGAAGCGTAGCTGCCGTAGAGATCAAACTGATCGACCGCAGACAAGGCGGGCTCCGCGGATCGTTCGGAAGCTCGTGAGCTTCCCAGTCCACTGGAGACAGCCACGAGTCCGGGAATGATGACCGCGTCGGGTCCGTAGTCAACGACGCGCACCCCTGCGGGGAGTTCGTCTGTCTTGCCAACGCCGACAATCTTACCGTCACGAATCAGGAGCGTGGCTCCGTCGCGCAGCACTCGGTCTTCGGCGGCGACATAGATCGTACCCGCTTGAATCGCGACTAGATCAGAAGCAGGCGCCGCCGGTGACCCGGCGACTGCCAGGGAAATTAGAAGTGAGCTGAACATGGTTTAGTTCCCCTTCTTGTCGTCGTCGTGGTCTTCGTGCTCGTCGTCGTCACCCTCTTCAGCTTCCTCGTTCTCACCCTCATCCGTCTTGTCTTCTTTGACTTCCTCGGGATCGGGGTGATCGTGCGGCTTGCCTTCGAGATCACCTTCGGGAGCAGTGCTTGCGGGCTGTTCACCGGTCGACAGATGACGAACACGGACATCAGTCGCGCGATCGTAAACCTCGTTGCCTTCGATGACGACCATCTCCACATGAGAGGTCACGCTCAAGGGGTCACCGGAGAAGATGACCACGTTGCCATCCTTACCGGGCTCGAGAGTACCAACGCGTTTCTCAAGCCCAATCAAGCGGGCCGGAGTGGTGGTCACTGCAGCGATCGCTTGCTCGCGTGTCATTCCCTGGCCAACACAGAGTGCTGCCTGGTACCAGAGCGCTTGTGTTGAACTCGAACCCGAGAGCAGGGCAAACTCAACACCCTTCGACTGGAACACGCCGGGGACGAATGTTTCGATTTCCTCGCCCGTGACCGGATCGCGCTCGAGGTACACCACGGACCCACTCAAGATCACGGGCACTTTGTTTGCGGCGATTGCGTCGGCTGCTTTCCAGCAATCCCCACTGAGCACCAAGGTGGTGCGCTTCAGGAAACCATTTTCCTTGGCGACCGAAATGGCGGTGTGAACATCGGCGGGCGAACCGCAATAGAAGAAGGCGGGAATCTTGCCCTCAACCATGTCGAGGACGGGCGCCTGCTTCTCGTCAATTTCCCAACGGGGGATCAGTTGCAGGTCTTCGACCTTCCAGGAGTCACCTCCCATGGCGCGACCTTTCGAAGTCTCCTCGTCAGGCTCGCGACCTTGGTAGAGCGCCTCGCGGGTGGCGAGGTCCTTGCCGTCTCGCTTCTCTTCCACCACCTCATCTAGGTAGCGGCGCAGGTCGTCAAAGGCGCGACGCAATGCGAAGGCCTGGGTGGCCCGCGACTTGTTGCGCTTGGGCACGGCGGAGATGGCGATGCCCGAGTTCGGGCGGACCGTCATCTCTTCAACGGTCATGCCCGTGGGCTTGACAACGTAGCCGCGTCCTCCGATCACGCAGTCTCTGCCCTGCTGGACATTGATTGTCGTGATGCCGGCTCGCAGCGCATCTTCGTAGTAGAAGTTCACCGGGTCGATGGAGTCCTTGACGTTCAGGAACGCGGCCACATCGATATTCTCGTTGGCGCTGTCCATGCCACTGTTGGTGAGCGCTTCCACGAAACCGGGGAAGGCCACTGCGTCGGGGAATTCCTTCACCTCCGCGCTCCAAGGATACTTGATGTCCTTGCCGACGGCCGTGATGCGACCACCCTCAATCAGGATGGTGCCGTTCTCGATCGTCTCGCCGCTCAAGGTGATGACCTTGCCCGCTTTGATAACGACGTTGCCGTCGGTGCCGGTTTGGGTCGCGGGCACCGCAAAGGCGATGGCGGAGAGGGTGGTGGCGACAGTGATCTGAGCCAGGGTTCTAAGTGCTTGGGTCTTCATCTTGTTCTTGTAGATGTTGTTGGGTTCCTGGTTCAGATACTTAGCGGGGATCGACGACGAGTTTGCCGTCCAGCACGACCCCAACAACGCTCGAAGTGAGCTCGAAGGGCGTACCGTTCCAGAGGACAATGTCCCCGTCCTTGCCGACTTCAAGGCTGCCGACGCGAGCGTCGATTCCCATGATGCGGGCGGGTGAGAGAGTGACCGCATCGAGGGCCGCATCGAAGGGCAGGCCTCCGCGTTGCGCGAAGGCTGCTTGATCACCAAGTAGGTGACCGACTTCCCCAGAGTTGTAGGAAGAGAGCGCGATGGGCACGCCCGCTGCGTGCAACTTGGCGGCGCAGTTGTCGGCGTAGAAAGCGCCGTCCGTCGTGCGGCCATCTGCGGCGTAAGGGCTCAACACCACGGCGCTGTTGCTGCGAACCAGGAAGTCTAGTTCGCGCCAGGCCTCGGCTCCGCCGTCGATGATCAAGCGCATGTCCGGCTTGCCCTCGCCTGCCATCTCCTCTTTCAAGAAGACGGCGGTTCGGATGTCTTGGGTTGCGAAAGCCTGGGCGAACACGGGCAAAGCACCATTGAGTGCGGCGACCAATTGTTCGTGGCCATCAAACGCGCGTTCCGGCTTGCCTTCTGCGTACAGAGCGTCGAAGAAGTTCTTGCGCCAGATCCACTCCACCCCCATGCGCGTCGTTGGACGGCGGGAGAAGAAATCCGTGGGTCGTCCAAACGCCGGGTGGTTCCTGCTGCTGGGCTGGCTTCCAAAGGACCCGCGAAGAGCCACGTCAGCCTTGATGGTGCGGGCTTCGATCGAAGTCTCGCCGCCGGTCTTCAAGGCCAGCGAGAGCCCGCCAATGCAGTTGTTGTCGTAAGGACTCGCTACGACGGTGGTCACGCCATGGCGTAGTTGACGCGCCCAGGACTGGCTGAAAGGATCGAGCGTGTCCGCAACGCGATTGCCGGGTGTGCACTCGGTGCTTTCCTCGACGGACTGGCCCCCACTGTTTATCCGGGCGCTAATGTCAACCATGCCTGCGGTAATGGCTGCCACATGCAGTGCATCGTCTGCACGCTTGCCTTTTGCTGCGGGGCCGATCGCTGAGATCTTGCCGTCGTTAAGGACGACCATCGCATTTTCGATGACTTTACCGGTGCTGGTGTAGGCCTTGTCGGCGTAGACCGTCAAGGTCTCTGCCGTGGGCATTGCTACCGGCGTCGAGCCCCCGAGGAGCAGGCCAATGACTGTTGAGAGAATCACTTCTCACCTCCAAAAACGAGTTTGCCTTCCACGTAGACGGCTTGAACGGAACTGGTGAGAGCGATCGGGTCGCCGCTCCACAGTACAATGTCTGCATCGAGTCCGCGTTTGATCGCGCCGATGCGTCCGGCCACACCAGCAATGGCCGCGGCGTCGCCTGTCAAGGCGGCGCGGGCTTTGCCGGCAGGCATTCCTGCGCGCACACAAAGAGCTGCTCCGAGGCGCAGACTCTCCGGATGACGGGCAGGTGAGTCGAGACCGAAGCCAATCCGCACACCCTTGGCAGCCAGACCGGCGGCAGCCCGTGCGCCTCGGTCGTTGTCCCCCACACCGAATGGGGTGCAAACAACATCGAGGCCGGACTTCTGAATGGCATCCACCAGGTCTTCCGCCCAGTAGGAACCGAGTAGGCAACCCTTCAAGTCGAACTGCTTAGCGAAGGCCAAGGCGCGCTGAATTTCAGCGCGAGTGCCTACTTCCATCATGACCGGGAGGCTTCCATTGACGGCCCGCGAGACGGCGCCCTTGGGATCCAGAAATTGGCTCTTTAGAGCAGCCTGAGCGCCGCTGTAGCTCGTGGGAAACTTGTTGGAACTCAAAGCTTCGGAGGAAAGTCCAAGGGCGAGTTGCGCGCCGGACTTCACTACCGTTCCTCCACTCGTCTTGACCACAGCGGTTTGACCGCCGATCAGACGTGTCGAACTGGGCGCCAGAACGAGGGCCGTAACACCGGAAGCCAGAGCGCGTTTCATGTCTCCATGTTCTGGATTGAATGCGTAATGGGCTTGCGCTTCAGGCATCACGGTTCGCGTGCCGTCCGTTAGTTCACCGTTGACCCCATCGTTGGAATGGGACGCGATCAAGCCCGCGCTGAGCGCGCCGTCATGCTTGACGACGATTGCACCGCTGGGAATTTCGAGGTCCGCTCCAACCTTGACGATGACGCCTTCCTTGACCAGCACGGTGCCGTTCTTCAAGGAAGTGCCATCACCCAGGTAGACCAGGCTCGCGTTGAAGGCCGTGATGATGCCGGCGTTTTTGGGGTCGGCTTCGTTCTTTGAAACGCCGTTCTCTTCAGCCTCACCGTTCTCCGTCGGGACGGGTGCGGGGGCATCAGTGATCGGCACGGGAAGCTCAGCCGGCGAGGCCATCGCTAGCGCAACGAGAATTGTGTTCAGGATCATGTTCAGATTCTCCAGAGATCAGTTCTGGGGAGTGACCACGAGGCGGCCACCGCAGAACACGTATTTGATGTGCGAGTTCGGCTCGAGGGGCATCCCATCGAGCACAAGCAAGTCGGCATCCTTGCCCACTTCGACGCTGCCGAGACGGCGTCCTAAGTCGAAGGTCGTGGCTGCACCAAGCGTCATGGCTTCAAACGCTTTGTCGCGATCGAAGCCGTGGCCGATTGCCATTTCAGC
>JBLIMI010000014.1:0-15671 GCA_047638655.1 Minisyncoccia bacterium
GCCTGGAACTTCGGGATGAAGTCTCCGAGGGGCGAATCATTCCAGCTAAAGGCCGGAGCCTCTTCGCCCGCTTCTTCTGCGGCAGCCACGTCCTTGCGGTACTGGGTGACCCAGGCGCGGTGGGCGTCGTTCGCCTCTTTCTTGAGCGCATCGCAACGCGCTTCTGCGCCATCGGGTTCGGTCGCAGCCGGTTCTGTGTCTTGAAATGGAGCCCGTTCAGCTGTCCCTGGCATGGCCAAGGCGATCAAACTAAAGGGGATCCAGAGCTGGAGTTTCATGGGAGCTCTCGGATTCGGGTATGGGGATCAGTACCCGCTCAGCATAACGCGAAGAGCGCGCCGGGAGGAAGAATCCCCCGGAGCGCCCTTTTTGCGTTTACTCTGAGATTACAGCCCGAAGCGTCCCACGTAGACGAAGTGAGCACGGACGCTCTCCTGCGCACTGGTGTTGGTGACCGTCAGGATCGTGATCTTGCCCGAGACGTTGTCAAACTCGGGATAGAGCAAGAAACTGCCCGGACGGCGCCGACTGATGTTGGCATCGCAATCCTGGGGCAACTCTCCGGCCGCCTCTTCGTTGTCACCAAAGAGCGCGTTGGGGAGCAAGTGCCCTGACTGTGTGCAGGTCTCGAAGGGCAAGTCAGCGGCCATGGCGTTGTTGATGCGCTCGATGTACACCGAGTAGAAGGCCGGGTCGGGGATGCTCATGGTCATGGAATTGGCCACGCCACCGTCCATCAGGATCCAGCCCGACTCGCGTCCGTCCAGGTTCTCGTCGGCGTCGTCTCCCGAGTAGTTCTGAAGGAACTCATTGGTGAAGAGCGTGGAGATGGAGGTCAGGGAGACCTTGTCCCAGCAGCGGAAGGTGTACTCGGAGGAGAAGGTGACTTCGTTGTCGTTGGAGACGAGTAGGTCCACCGTGGTGTCGAACTTGCGACCACCCGCCAGGCTGATGAAGAGCAACTGACCGTTGGTGGTGCTGTCTTGACCGAAGAAGCGGGGGATCAAAATCTGACCCGCTGTCTGCTCGTACTCGATGCCATTCAGGTCACGAATTCCGTCGCCATCCACATCGGTGATCTGGCCTTGCGCCACGGCGGCTCGGTAGTCCACCGGGTTCAAGCTGTAGTCGATGGCCTCGAAGCCATTGATCACGATCGAATTTCCGATCAGGTGATCGAAAGCAATGGGCTGGTTGGTGTTGTCCACGGCGACCACTTGCACGTAACCCTGTTCCAGGCTCGGGTTGTGGTGGCTGGTCAGCAGAGTCAGCGTGTCGTTCGGGGTCAGGTCTTCGTAGCGGTCGAATTCGGAGCAGTCGAGCTCGGAATTGCCATCCTCACACTCGTCCGGAATGCCGTTGCCGTTGCTGTCCTGGTCGCACTCGTCGGGGATGCCATTGTCGTTGCAATCGGATGCAGAGACACAGGCATCGGTCAAGAGCATGGCGATCGCGCCCGCCAGGTCGAGGTCGGGGTCGGACGAGATGAAGTTCATTCCGCCCGTGCCGGCCGCCAGGTCCGCTGCTTGCTGAATCACGGCGTTCGTGGAGCCTGTACCCGAAATGGGGGAGCAGATGACTCCGTTGGCCACGGCGATCTCGATGGCGTTCAGGATGGCGTCCGTGTCAGCGGTGTTGTTGGGGTTGCCGTTTTGGGATCCCTCGTCGCTGATGGGCACAATCACTCGTACCGAACCGGGCGTCCAGTTGAACCGGTCCGAAACGATGGAAGTCGCGGGACCCCAGTCCTCGAGGTGGTTGAGATCCGGCTGCGGTGTGCTGCCTGGCACGGATGTCCCCAGCTCATTGGCGACAGTACCTTGTAGACAGGAGAAGCCCAGGGTCGTGATCCCGTAGAAGCTCGCGTTGACCTGGATGCCCTGGGTCAGAAGGTCGGAGACTACGCCATTGATCGAGTTGCAAAGGGCATTGCCTTCATCACTCATCGAGCCCGAGGTATCCATGATGAAGACCACGTCCACCGGCGGGCAGACCGGACATTCATCGGGAATGCCGTCGTTGTTGCAATCGCTGCTGGTGCCGTTTTGAATGTCGATGTCATCCGCGATGCCATTGTCGTTGCAGTCTGCGGCGGGCCCGCCCTTACCACCTGATTGAGCCGCGCCACGGGTCAATGAATTGATGGGGTTCTGGGGCGTCGCGAAAGCCAGGGAACTCGACAGGGCGAGGGCCGAGGCCAAATAGAATGTGCGCATCATGGTGCTCTCCGACCGCCTGCTTGAGGGGCCCTGCCGTGATTGAGTGATTCTGACGCTGGAGGGGCAGTCCTCTAGCCGTCTACAGGGATAGATAGTCCCCTGTAGGAATCTGCAATTGGGGCCCAATTTTGTCAACCCCTTCAGGCGGCGAAAGTCGACCGTGCTCGCAATCTACTGGCCCCTAGGCGGTCTGCAGGCTCGATTCCAGTCGCTTGGCCACCACCTCGGTGAAGGCCCGAGTTCCCAGACTACCGCCGATGTCCGCGGTGCACTCACCCGCGCCAATGGCTGCCATGAGACACTCCCGCAAAGCATCCCCGGCCTGCCGCTCGCCTAGGTGCGTCAGCATGTTGCGCATGGCGAAGAGGGCCGCGGTGGGATTGCACAGGTCCTGCCCGGCGATGTCCGGGGCCGTTCCGCCCGACGGATCAAACATGGCGGTGGTGATTTGGCTCTCCTCATCGAAGGCGTAGGAAGAGGAGTCTCCCAGGCCGACGGAACCAATCAAACCGCAGGCGGAGTCCGAGAGGAAATCGCCGTACTCATTCGGGCAGACGATGACGCCGTAGCGTTCCGGATGCATGACGATGCCCGCCAGCAAAGCGTCGAACAACTCGCGGCGGTAATCGATGCCGGGATAGTCCCGAGCGACCTTACTCGCGATCTCCTCGAAGAACCCGTCCGTCGCGCGTTGAATGGTCCATTTGGATGTGGAGCAAACG
This sequence comes from Minisyncoccia bacterium, assembly GCA_047638655.1. Classification (GTDB taxonomy): domain Bacteria; phylum Planctomycetota; class UBA1135; order UBA1135; genus JABACD01. Next base: position 2,942 of record JBLIMI010000014.1, read on the forward strand.
CTCTTGCCGCGTTGCATGGCGAGGCGGAAGGCGAAGCGCGCCGCATGGCGGCACGGCCCGCGCGAGATCACACGCAAGGAAACCGCCGTGTCGGGACCAATGCGTTGACCCGCGTCGTCGTAGGTTCCACCAGTTGCTACACGCACCACATCGATGTCGAGGTGCTGGGTGAAGTTGGTCGCGATACCCGGAATGGTTGCAACGGGTCGGTGAATGACCGAGAAGTGGCACTTCTCACGTAGCACCTTGTTCGGGCTCTCGCGCGTGGTCGCGGTGGGGTACTTGATGGAAACCCCGTGTTCCGTCATCAGCTTGACCGCGTCGTCATAAATCTCCACGCCACGTTTGTCGCGCTCCTCGTCGGATAGATCGAAGGGCAACAACTCCAACTTGAAGGGCAAGCTCTGTGCGATGCGGTGGACGCTGGCGGAGAGCTCGGCGGATATCCCATCTCCGAGCAGTTCGACGATCTTGTAGGTTTTCATGGACTGTCTTCATGACCAGAGAGTCATGGGCATGGCCGGGGTGTGAGGCTTTTTGAGGCTGTAAGGCCAGAATCGGCCATTTGGGTCTCGCCCCTCTAGACCAATGGTCGCAGGATAGAAAGTACGCGGCCCCGTCGCATCCCTGGGACGAGGCTTTCGCTCGAATCGGGACGATGCTTGGGAGCCCGGGCAGCACCCCATGGACCAAGTCTGGATTAAATCTGCGCGACTGACCGGAGACCGGGTCCTCTTGCGACCGGTGGGACCTGGAGATGTCCAGGCTTGCTTCGACTTCGTTCACGACCAAAACGAGATCACGGATTGGTTGGTTTGGGATGGTCCTGCGACCATCGACGACATCATGCCCTGGTACCTGACCTGGCCCCTAGGCGCGCCCGCTCGCGGATGCGACTACCATTTCGCCATCGTCGACCGGGAAGACGGACAGTTCAGCGGCGCGATCAGCCTGCGTTACTACGATCACAGCTTTCGGGGAGACGTGGGGTACTGGATGTCCGTGGACAAGTGGGGCCGGGGATTGGCCAGCGAAGCCTTGGGCTTGGTGACCTGGTTGGCCTTCGAGCATACCGCCGCGCAACTCGTCTATGCGGAGTGTTTCGACGGCAATGAGCGCTCCATGAACATGCTCAAACGCTGGGATTTTGAACTGGATCCCCGCGGGGAAGCCCGCATTCAGAAGGCTGGCAAGGACGTGATCGCCCACTTTCTGAGCCTCTCACGACGGCGCTGGAAGGAATTGGGGGGTCGTGGCGTCCCCAAGGAAGCCCAGGTGGAGCCCGGGGGCGCTTGAGCGCTTCGGCTCTCGCTCAGGGGCTAGCGGGGCGCTTTCGCACGGGCTGAACTCGCGCTAGCCACATTCATGCCCGCGGCCCATAAATTTCGAGTGGCCCGTCTCTTGCAAGGGGATGGCCTAAGATATCGGGGCCGAGCCCCAACGTTGAACTCGTCCGCGATCGCATGACCCAGAAAACTCTGCTGCCCATCTTGCTTCTGACCCTGGCCGTCTTGGGGGCAATCGTCTGGAGCCTGGCCGATGAACCCGGCCAGACGCAGGCTTTGGAGGGCAGCAACTCGGTGCCTCTGAGCTCAACCAGTGACGGGCCAGCCAAGGAACTGGGCGCTGCCACGCAACGGATTCTTCAAGCGCCGACCGTTGGTCAGGGAAGCCAGGTGACCACGGTGGTGATTCCGTTGGTCATCGAGCTGGAGTTGGTGGCTGCCAAGGCGCGCTTGGTGGACGACTCTGCGCCTGCACTCGGCAGCGCCGCCAGCGCCCACATCCGCGGTTCCATGCACGCTGCCGATGGCTCAGGATTGAAAGGCTATGCCGAGTTCATCGCCGGGCCTAACATCGGCCGCATCCTCGAAACCGATCGCGAGGGTCGATTCGGAGCCAACGACTTGTACGCAGGCTTGTCGCTGATCGCTTTGCGCGCGCCTGGAGTTCCGGGTGCCGAACGGGAAGTGCTGCTGCGCGAAGGCAAAGACTCACAACTCAACGTGGGCTTTGGTCGCCCCGCATCCGTGCGCGGCATCGTCAAGGACCTGGCAAACGTTCCGCTGCCGCTGGCCAAGGTCGTGATGGACGGTCAGGAGGTCATGACCGATAAGGATGGGCAGTTCTACTTCCCGCGCATGACTTCGGGCAAGGTTCCGATCTACGTCTCCAAGCCCGGCTACGCGACCCATCGCGAAATGCAATTCATCACGGCGGGCATGAGCATCCCCCTCGGTAAGTTGCGCTACAACTTGAAGCAGGCGGCGACCTTGAGCGTGACCATTCCGGAGCGCATCGGTGGTCCCGGACCAGGCAAGCTGTACATCAGCGGACCCCTCGACGGCACCGCCAGTCGAACCTATCCCTGGCATCTCAAGAGCCCGATCAGCATGCATGGGGGAGAGTCCATCGAGATCGAGGACTTGCCCGCCGGCCGCATTCGCTTGCAGTACTTTCGAACCGGGGCGATCACCCTTCCCCAGGTGCGCCATGAGGTGCTGGTGGCGGGCAACAAGCGCCAGGTCGAGTTTCACCTGAAGCCCGCGCCGACCCTGGTGGGGAAGGTGATGATGGATGGCGAGCCGGTGGAGGGCGCGCTGGTCCAGTTTGAAATGCCGGACGTGACCGGAGCATCGGTGAAGGCACTGGGCGGGAGCTATGGACGGGTGCAAGTGGAGATGGACATCTTGAGCCAGATGCCGCCGGCCATGCAGAAAGCGGTCTCGCTTGCGGACGGCGGATTTGTGTTCTCCTCCGCCGAGAGCTATTCCAGCGTTCGCTACCTGACCGCCAGGAGCGCCAACGGCAAAGCTTGGGGCGGCCGCACGGTTCGTCCGGGGGAATTGAAGGTCGACATCGAGCTAAGCGAGGCCCTGGTGGGCGGTGCTTCGCTCGTGGTCGAGACTTCGACACGCTTCCAGGCGCTGCCGGTGAGCTACATGGTCAATGGCAAGCCACGCAAAGTGGTCTTGTCTGCGGCGGAACGGCTCACGATCCCGGATCTCCCCGAGGGCGATTGGGTGCTCAATATTCGCTGGCAGAACGAGTCGATCCTGAAGGACATGGCTCTCACCCTGAGCGGACCGGAAGAGTTGTTCTTGCCTCTGCCCGAAGGGGCGATCAACGGGCAGGCCAAGTCCCTGCGCGACGCCATGCAGTAGGACCGGGGAATTAGCCTGGAGGCGGGCTTTGAAGGAGAACGTGCAGGGATCCCGGGTCGGGGGAACCCAACTTGGGGGAGGGGGGCTAGACTCTTCGCCTTCCAGACCCCGATCCTCTTGCAACCCCTCCCGCAACCGTGAAAAAGCTTTCCCTGGACGGCAAGTCGCTGCAGCTTGAAGACCTGCGTCCCCTGCTATCGGAAGACCTGACCAAGACAGGTCCGGCCTTGCAATTATCCGTGACCAAGTCGGCCATGAAGGCGGTGCGCGCGGCGCGCAAGGTGGTGGAGGATTACGTGGACGCCGGGGATGTGGTTTACGGCTTGACCACAGGCTTTGGCAAGTTGAAGAGCGTGGCCATCGCCACCAGCGACCTCGAAGAGTTGCAGCGCAACCTGGTGCTCTCACACTGTTGTGGTGTCGGCGAATGCATGCCTCAGGAAGAGGTTCGTGCGGCTCAGATCCTGCGCCTGAATGGTCTGGTACGCGGGCACTCGGGGGTTTGCGTGGAGACGATCGAAAAGCTGACGCGACTCTTCAACAAGGGCTTCGTGCCCGAGATTCCGAGTCAGGGTTCAGTGGGGGCCAGCGGTGACCTGGCGCTCTTGGCAGAAATGGCGGCGACTTACATGGGCCATGGCCATGCGTACGTCAACGGCAAGCGCAAGACGGCCAAGGCAGCATTGAAAGCCATTGGGGAAGCTCCCCTTGTGTTGCAAGCCAAGGAGGGCCTGGCCTTGATCAACGGAACCGAGATGATGAAGGCCGTGGGGGTCATCACCTGGTTGCGCGCAGCGAACTTGTCGCGGGCGGCGGATGCGATCGCGTCACTTTCCCTGGAAGCTCTCTACGGGAGTTTGAAGCCCTTCGACTCGCGACTGGCGGACTTGAAAGGTCACGCGGGTCATCGCCGCACTTCGAATAACTTTCAAAAGCTGCTCAAGGCATCGAAGGTGCTCAAGAGCCACAAGGGCTGCGATCGCGTTCAGGACCCTTACTCCTTGCGCTGCATTCCTCAGGTGCACGGTGCTTTCAAGTGCGCACTCGAACACGTAGGCGATGTCCTCGCGGGAGAGATCAACTCTGTCACGGACAACCCGATCATCTTCCCCGAGACGGGCGAAGTGATCAGCGCCGGCCAGTTCCACGGCCAGCCCGTTTCGATGGTGATGGACTACCTCGCGCTTTCCATGTGCACCATAGCCAACATTTCGGAACGACGCGTCGAGCAGCTCGTGAACCCCGATCTCTCGGGCCTGCCGGCGTTTCTGACGCCGAATCCGGGCTTGAACTCGGGCTTCATGATCGCCCAAGTTTCTGCGGCTTCCCTCGCGAGTGAGAACAAGTCTCTCGCCCATCCTGCTTCCGTGGACAGCATTCCGACCAGCGCCAACCAAGAAGACCACGTCTCCATGGGCGTGACCGCGGCGCGCAAGGCGCGCAAGATCCTTGAAAATTGCGAAGCGGTGGTGGCCATCGAACTGCTCTGCGCCGCCCAAGGTCACGAGTTCAACGACCTGCAAGCGGGCAAGGGTGCTCACGCAGCCTACGCTTGTCTGCGTGCAGTCGTTCGGCCCCTCAAGGACGACCGCTACCTGCGCCCAGACATCGAAAAAGCCATCGAACTCGTCGCTTCTGGCACCCTGGTGAATGTTGTCGAGCACGCTGCCGGCAGCCTGGCCAGCTGAAACTGCATCCTTCATCTCCCCCTGCAACTGGTAGCTGTCCCATGACTTCTTTCGACTCGATTCCCACCGGTCCCCAGCGAGCACCCCGCGGAACCAAACTTAGCTGCAAGACTTGGGGTGCAGAAGCGGCCATGCGCATGCTGATGAACAACCTCGATCCCGAGGTGGCTGAGGATCCGGAGAACCTGATCGTCTATGGCGGCAGCGGAAAAGCAGCCCGCGATTGGCCCAGCTTTCAGGCCATCATCGGGACACTGCAACGGCTCGAAGCAGATGAAACCCTTCTGGTGCAGTCCGGGCGTCCGGTGGGGGTCTTTCGCACCACCACCCAGGCCCCGCGCGTAATGATCGCCAACTCCAACCTGGTGGGGGAGTGGGCCAACTGGAAGCACTTCCGGCACTTGGAGGCGCAAGGCAAGATGATGTACGGCCAAATGACGGCGGGTTCGTGGATCTACATCGGCAGCCAAGGAATCTTGCAGGGCACTTATGAGACCTTTGCAGCCGCCGCCAAGAAACTCTTCGGAGGCAACCTCAACGGGCGCCTTGTGGTGACCGCGGGCATGGGAGGCATGGGCGGCGCGCAGCCTCTGGCGGCCTGCATGAACGGTGGTACCTGTCTGGTGGCCGACGTGGAGCGCGCGCGCATTCAAAAGCGCATCGACACTCGCTACTGTGACGTGATCGTGGACGGCATTGACGCTGCCATCGATCAGGCCCTCGAATGGAAAGAGCAGAAGGTCGCCAAGTCCGTGGCCGTGGTGGCCAATGCGGTGGACCTCTTGCAGCGCTTGATCGAGCGCAACGTGACCCCTGACGTGCTCACGGACCAGACCAGCGCCCACGACCCGCTCGATGGTTACGTGCCCAGTGGCATGACGTTCGAGGCAGCTCTCGCGCTGCGGGCGTCCGATCCGGACGCGTACCAGGAGCACTCTTTCCGCACCATGGTGGACCACACCAAGGCCATGATCGAGCTACAGGCGCGGGGAGCGGACACATTCGACTACGGCAACAACTTGCGCGGTCACGCCAAGCAGGCCGGACTCGAGAATGCATTCGACTTCCAGGGCTTCGTTCCCAAGTACGTGCGTCCTCTGTTCTGCGAGGGCAAGGGGCCGTTCCGTTGGGCAGCGCTCTCCGGGGATCCGGCGGACATCGCGGTCACGGACCGCATCATCCTCGAGTTGTTTCCCGAGGACGAAGCCCTTTGCCGTTGGATTCGACTGGCCGGGGCGAGAGTCCAGTACCAGGGCTTGCCGGCGCGCATTTGCTGGTTGGGTTATGGCGAACGCGCCAAAGCGGGCTTGGCCTTCAACGCTGCGGTGAAGAGCGGTGAGATCACGGCACCGTTGGTGATCGGTCGCGATCACCTGGACTGCGGATCGGTGGCTTCCCCCAACCGAGAAACCGAAGGCATGTTGGACGGAACCGACGCGGTGGCGGACTGGCCTTTGCTCAACTTGATGCTCAACACAGCTTCGGGAGCGACCTGGGTGTCGTTCCACCACGGGGGCGGAGTTGGCATCGGCTACTCCTTGCACTCGGGTCAGGTGACCCTGGCCGACGGTAGCGCGGATTCCGCGGCAGCCCTCGAGCGCGTGCTCACCAACGATCCTGGAACGGGTGTCATGCGCCACGTGGACGCGGGTTACCCGGAAGCCGTGGACTGCGCCCGCGAGCGCGGGCTCGACTTGCCCATGATGTAGCCTGCGCCCGGCGGATCAGGGCAGGGGCTCGAGGGCGACCCGCAGCACGGAGTAACCGTCGAGCTCGAAGTGCTCCACCCTCAGCTTGACAGCCTGCGCTGCATCTAACTCGAATTCCGCGTGGTCTTCGACCGGGGCGTGCCAGGTCCAGTTGTCGATCAAGAGTTCATCGTCCACCCAGACGCGAATACCGTCATCGCTCAGGGTTTTCAGGCGGTACTTGCCAGGGGCGAGCACGACTTCCGTATGGGCCAGGGTCCCGAAGTGATCGTTCGAGCCGCCTTCGGGGAAGGGCAATCCGATTTGCCGGGGGCCGGCGCTAGCGTAGTCCAGTTCCAGGGTCCGTTGCACGGTCTCGGTCTGCGCACTCGCTGCGGCACGCCAGCCTTCGATGTCTTCCCGGGGGTCGATGGCCACGGGAAAGGCGCGAACTTCCCAGAGCACATTTTGAATGACGGAGTGAGTCAGCTTGCCATTCACGGTCAAGTCGTAAGGGAAAACTCCGGGACCAGTCGCGGTCAGAACGATGCGCGAGGGTGTGCCAGGCTCGACCCGCATGGCGACTCCTTCGCCCACCAGAGTCACTTCCACATCCTGCTTGAAATTGTGCAGGGCGTAGAGGTGCTGCTCGCCTGTGGCCTGGACTTCTTGCAAGAACGGTGCTTCATGATCCCAAGGTCCCCAGGGGCCGAGGACGATGTTCTTGCGTCCGGCCAAGGATTTGCGGGCTCCGATGGGGTCGCGCTTGCCGGGCATGCTCTGCGTGTCGAAGGACGGAAGCGGGGGCAGAGGCGGGCGTTGCTCGGTCGTGGCTCCGTCCTCTGCCTTGATCTCTGTTTTGACATCGACCATCTCGTTTTCAGCCATGGCCACGGGCTGACAGGTGCGCAACTCGACGGCGATGATGTCACGTTCGAAGCGGTTGTTGACGATGATGTTCTTTTCGCAAGCCGTGCTGTTGACCTGGGCCCACGGGGTCTTCAGCAAGCCTTCGTCGGGATCCCACCAGAGGTGAACACCGCACTCATTGTCACGGAATCGGTTAGCGCGAATTCGGTTGCTGACCGAGTGTTCGATGTTGATGCCGCCGCGCTCCAGACCGTAACCCGCATCACCGTTGGACTCGAAGTCGTTGTCCCAGATCTCCATTTGTTGCGAGTAGCCACCCCAAATTCCGCAGATGCCGTTGCCGCTGAAGAGGTTCTTGGTCACTAGGTTGCCGAAGCAAAACGTCATCTCTAGCCCATGAGCAGCGGCATAGCTGAGGTCGTTACCATAGAAAATGTTGTCGTTGTTTCCGCGACGGGTGACGTCAAAGTCTGCGGGAAGTCCCTCGCGCTCTCCGAGAGCTTCGCTGCCCGCAAAGCCGAAGACTCCGTCGCCGCCGTGGGTCGCAGAGTTCAAGTAGAAGATGTTCCTCGAGCATTGCTCGAAGACCAGAATGCCAGCGGAGTCCTGGCCCCGGTTGTAGCGCCCGTGGCTGTAGCCGCGAATGCAGAAGTCGAAGCTGTTGCGCGAGATGATGTTCTCCGAACTGCGCCACAGCCCGAGCCCCCAGCCGGAGAGGAAGGAGAAGTCGTTGTCGTAGACTTGTGAAGAGTCGACCCGGTCGAGCAGCAGTCCGTTCTGGGTGCGGCGAGCGAAACAGTCGCTGACGATAACGCCGGCGGAATCTTCTACGTAAATGCCGGCACCGTATTGGTTGACCCACTCGTTGGCGTCGTTGTTGTGGCAACCCAGCCAGTCAGCCCCATCGTCGAGGCGTTCCGGCGTGGATGACAGGCGCTGGCTGAAATTGTCAGAGACATCCGCGCCTTCGATCACCAGTTCATCCGCGTGGCTGGCGTGGATTCCCGCCTTGAAGCCACGGACGTGAAAGTTCTTCAACTGCACTCCCGTGTGACCGTCGATGCGGACACCAATGCCCTGGAAGTGGTCCGGGGTCTCTGTGCTAGGAGCGCCTCGTAGCACGCTGCCCGGAGCAAACACGAGTTGGATATCATTGGCCATCACATGCAGAACACCGTCACCATTGATGTCGTCGATCACGAGCCCTTCAGGAATCACGATTCGCGTGGACTGAGTGATTCTCGTGTCGTCGGCAGTGAGCTCAAGAACCGGTAACGCTCGGTCTGGGCTTGTTTCCGAGATCACCAGCATTGGCAGAAGGGCAGCGTACGAAAGAGTTCGTGTAGGGGGCGCCATCAGAATTGTCGTGACAGGTTGGAGTGCAGAGGGCCGTCGAGAGTCGGTCGCTTTCTACTCCCAATCCAGGCTGCGTGCAAGCGCCTTGCGCCACTGGGCACGCCTTTGCTCGCGTTCCGCAGGCGCCATTTTCGGATCGAAGGTCTGCTCGGCTAACCAGTTGTTGCGTAATTCTTCAAGGCTACCGAAGACATCAACTGCCAGGCCGGCCGCGTAGGCGGCGCCCAGTGCGGTTGTCTCTAGAACGGTGGGGCGCACAACCTGATTTCCATGCAGGTCCGCTTGAAACTGCAGTAGCAAGTCATTTGCCGCCATGCCGCCATCGACACGCAGTTGCCCCAAGGGAAGCCCCGCATCCTTTGCCATGGCATCGAGCACGTCCTGGGTTTGAAAGGCAACCGCTTCCAGACAAGCCCGAGCGATGTGCCCCTTGTTCGCGAAGCGCGTTAACCCCGCGATGATGCCTCGGGCATCCGGTCGCCAGTGAGGGGCGAAGAGACCCGTAAAGGCGGGCACGACATAAACGCCCCCGTTGTCCGTCACGCTGCGCGCTAGAGCCTCGACTTGCGTGGCGCTCGAGATGAGCCCGAGGTTGTCGCGCAGCCATTGAATGAGCGCGCCCCCCATGGCCACGGATCCTTCGAGGGCATAGACCGCCTGGCTGTTCCCGATCTTGTAGGCCACGGTGGTCAAGAGTCCAGCGTTCGAGGCCACGGGCGACGTGCCCGTGTTGAGGAGCAGGAAACAGCCCGTGCCGTAGGTGTTCTTGGCCTCTCCGACTTCGAAGCAACACTGGCCGAGCATGGCCGCTTGCTGATCGCCGGCCGCGCCGCAGATCGGAATTCTCGCTCCAAAAGGCCCACTGGGGGAAGTGTGCCCCCAGGCTTCGGGGTCGCTGGAGGGCACGATGCGCGCCAGCATGCGGCGTGGCACTTCGAAGGCATCCAATAGTTCCTGGTCCCATTGCAGATCGGCGAGGTTCATCCATTGAGTGCGCGATGCATTGGTGACGTCCGTGACATGGGCTCCAGCGTCCACGCCGCCGCTTAGATTCCAGATGAGCCAGCTCTCCATGGTGCCGCAGATGGCTTCGCCCGTTTGCGCGGCCGCTTGCAAGCCCGGCACGTTTTGGAACAACCAAACCAGCTTAGGAGCAGAGAAGTAAGTGGCCAGGGGCAAGCCCGTCTTGGCTTGAAATCGATGCCTGCCGCCATCGGCGGCCAGTGAATCGCATATCGCCTGGGTGCGCACGTCTTGCCAAACGATGGCGTTGGCATAGGGCACACCCGTTCTGCGATTCCACGCGACGAGAGTCTCGCGTTGATTGGTGACACCCACCGCTGCGATGCTGAGGTCTTCCCCGGCTGCCAGGCGGGCTTCGCGGATGACCGTCTGGGTCGCGCGCCAAATTTCACAGGCGTCGTGTTCGACCCAACCGGGCTTCGGAAAGATCTGCTTGTGCTCCTTCTGCGCGGCGCCGAGCACTTCACCCGCAGGGCCAAAGAGGATGCAGCGGGTGCTCGTCGTGCCCTGATCAATGGCGGCGATGCAGGTCCTTGTCATGGGGCGGGTAGGGTAAAAGGAGGACGAATGGCTAGGCCCATCTCACCATTCCCCAAGCCCGTGGGCAACTCTGCCTTGGGCGCCTTGCACGACTCGCTCGGAGGGTCTGCAGTGCGCAAAGCAGGGCATCCTCTTGGAGGAGTGAGACATCTATTCACCCGTGCGGTGTGGGGCGCGCTGTTCTGCCGTCAAGTGAGGGGGCGATTCTCGCCCAGGCCCATTTTCAGTAGTTGATTGCACACTTACATAGGTGGCAGTTCAATGGACCTCCGAATCACCCCGCCACACTGATGATGCTCATCCCTCTTCGCCTAGTGCTCGTTTCTGCCCTTGTTCTTGTTCCAGGAGCTTGTCTGACGCCATCTGTAGAGCCCAGCCCTGCGGGGTCCCGAGGCCTGCAGAAGCAAGCGACGACTCTTGCGTCCATGGTCTTCTTCCAACGCTTTCTCGGGGAGTGGCGGAGGCAAGACGCGAACGGTTTCACGGCCGAGCATTGGGTCTTGGCCACTCCGGGTTTGATGGTGGGGATGGGGCACACGATCCGCGCTGGAGTGCTGGTCTCCCATGAGTCCATGCAGGTTCAACAGCGCGGTGCCGACTTGGTCTACATTGCCCAACCAGGGGGCAGCCCTGTAGCGATTGAATTCTTGATGGCTGAATTGTCGGAGAACCACATCTTGTTCGAGAACCTCGAGCACGACTTTCCACAGTGGATTCGTTACGAGTGGATGGGCCCCAACCGCTGCCACGCTTCAGTTGGTGCCGGTTCAAGGAGCATCGAGTTCGATTATGTCCGCTGATCCGCCGCCCGCGCAGGACCGAGCCCATCGCTTGATGATCCCGACAACGGGCAGCCCGCAAGTCTTGCACGTGGAGCACGATCACCCCAACGGACGGATCAAGCGCTCATGCAGCCACACTTGCGTTCCATCCTCGGCCACATAGAGAGCGGGGATTGGCAACCCGTCGTGGATCGAGCGTTCGCCCCCGACCAAGTGGCTGACGCTCTCCGCTTGATTCACGAGCGCAAAAACTTTGGAAAGGTCCTCTTGGACTTCTCCCGTCCTCTCAGCTCGTGATCCGCATCGCGCCCGCTATCAAGAAGAACGCGAGCGTGAAGAGCAACGCCAAGCCTGCCGGCCAGCGGTTCTTGTGGTCCGCACCGACGAAGCACTCGCGGTTGAGCCAGAGCAAGGAGAGCGCGAGCAGTGGAAGAAAAGCGACTCCGACAACGGCGTAGGCTTTCTGTGCCTGCTTGAAGCTGGTGGAGTAGGCGAGCAAGGGAACCAATGCCAGGGCCAACATGTACCCGCGATAGGGCCTCCCTGAAGTGTCGACCGCAGAGGTTTGGGCGCCGGAGCGGCCTCCCCGCAAGCGCCAGAAGTCAGCAAAGATGTAGGGCACCGCTTGCCAGACGCCGACCAAACTGGAGAACACGGCGCCCCATGCGCCGATGAGGAACGCCCAACGCGCCCCCGTGCCCAATTCGTTTTCCAACTCATTCGCCAGGTCGACAATCAACCCGGCGCCCTTGCCTGTGGTCTCCACTCTCGAACCGATCAAGACCATGGCCACGCCAAAGATGGCGGTGACGGTGAACCCAAGCGCTAGATCGAGTCGGCAGAGCCCCAGGTGTTCAGGGCCCGTGCGACCTTCTTCGCGAATCCAGTAGCCGTAGCAAAGCAAGGTTAAGGTGCCGCCCACGCCGCCCATCAAAGCCAAGGTCCAAGCGAAGCCCTCGCCTCCGGCGTCGGGCAAGCTGGGAATGAACAGGCCGCGGAGAACTTCCTGCCCATCAAAGCCGAGGGCGATGGCCGTCCAGACGACGGTGACGAACATGATGCCCACGGCCACGCCCATCAGCTTTTCGAAGAGCGCATAGCCTCCGCGCCAAACGAGGGTCAGTCCCAACATAGAATGGACAGCGCCCCAAACCAGCGCACCGTTGGGGCCATCGCCGAGGATGGGCACAGCGGCTTGGGCTGTGGCGCCGCAGGCGCGAATCAAGGCCGACCCCACGAACCAACTCCAGGGCAGCAGGTAGAGCAGGAACAGCCAGCGCAGCCCAGCGGGCGAACGGGAGAGCGCGCCCTCGAGCAGAGTTTCGCCCGTGGACAACTGGAAGCGGGCCAGTCCTTCGCTGAGCACGTACTTCAAGAAAGACCCGACCAGCACAGCCCACAAGACAGCCGGACCGAGAGCACTGCCGGAGAACGCGCCAGTGGCGAGGTCACCGGCGCCGACTCCCGTGGCGGCCACGAGCAAGCCGGGACCGATGATCGCCAGCCACTTGCTCTTGGTCGTATTTCCCACGGGGGTGGCAGCAGGCGCCGACGCCTACCGAACTTCGAAGCAGGCTACCGCTTGGCTGTCCTTGCGTTCCAATGCCGGACGCTCCTGT
>JBLIMI010000015.1:0-14984 GCA_047638655.1 Minisyncoccia bacterium
AATAGCCACAACCGCCTTCAAATAAGGTGGTTGTGGCTATTTCATTACTTGCCCAAGGAGACGGGACTCTTCCAATCTGGGGCTCCAGCGAGAGGCTCCGGTCACCCGATAAAGAATCGTGGCTGCGACCCCATGAATGGGGCATCTCATTCCTCGTGGCCACTCCCCAAATCCGCAATGAACAATCAACGTCTAGGCTATCAACGCTTGTCAGAAGCCCTCGTGGACCGGGGGTTAGTGGAGGCTCAGGCGGTTCAAGACGCGCTCAGTATGGCAGACCATGGCGGCTTGCCCTTTCCAGAGGCTCTAGTCACCGCGAACCTGGTGGCGGACTGGGAACTCTCGCACGTTGTCAGCCAACTCTACAGCTTGCCATTCTTGACTACGGAAATGGCGGAGCCCGATCCCGAGGCACAAAAGGGGCTCGACATCGAATTCCTCTATGAGAACGGAATCGTTCCACTCTCTCGGCATGGACGAGTCCTGACTCTTTGCATGCCCGCTATCGTGCCCGCAGAGATCCTTGGGTGCATTGCAGCCGAGAGCGACCTCTTGGTCTTTGTCGTTGTAGGCACCGTTAACTGCAACCGGCGCTGGATTGAAAATAACACCAAAGCCAAAGCCACCTTGGGTGCAGGGGGCGCCAACCAGGAAGGCGTAGGATCGGATTGGGGCAACCTGTTCGACGAGGCGGACGCCGCCGTGTTGCAGGACCTTGATGACGACATGGAGGTGGACATGGACATGGACCTCGACGAACTGGCTGCGATGAGCTCTCTGGCCGAGAGCATTTCGGAGCAAGCCGCCGAGACCGAGGGCAAAGTTGAGTCGGTGGTCACCGGCATGCAGCAGTCTGCCTTGCCCCCACCGCTGCCACGCACTCCCGATGCGGACGGCGAGAGCGTGCTCTAGTTATCAGCCGCTCGCGACTCATCGCGGGTCACTTGGGTGCCCTGGCCGACTCCGAATCATCTGATGGCCTGACGAGGGGCATGGTCCAGCCATCCCCGAGACTCCTCACCAGCAAGCGGTCTCCGAGCCGTGGCGCAAGGATGGAGAGAGCCGCTAATAGGCGCCACTTCCAACGCAAGCTGCGTTCTGGCCGGGGGTTTTGATCCAGCTTCCACACCTCGCGAGCGACTTGTTCGGGACCCGCCGCGGTGTTCAAGCTGGGAGCGGGCAGTCCCGCCGGATTGGATTGGGATTCGAAGAAGCCCGTCGCGGTCAAGGCTGGATTGAGAGTGCAGACGGCGATTCCCTCGCGGGCCCACTCGATGCGCAGGCCTTCCCCGATCGAACAAACGGCGGCCTTGGAAGCGGAGTAGGCCACCTGACCAGGAATTCCGCGGCGGCCCACGACCGAAGAAATATTGATCAAGACCGGGCGCGAGCTTTCGCGCAGCAGGGGCAAGGCACGGCGCGCCGTGTGCAGCAGAGAGAAGACGTTGGTGCGGAATAGCTGTTCCAACAAGGCATCGTCTAACTCCTGCACTTTCGCGCGATAACCGAGGCCGGCGTTGTTGATCAGCAGGTCAAGACCTCCGAAGTGACCCTTCAGTTCTTCAAAGGCCTGCTCAATACGGAGTGGCTGACAGAGGTCGCAGACGAGCAGAACATGGCCCTCACCAGGAAGGCTCGCTCGAACCTGTTCCAGGCGTTCGCGATTGCGCGCGAGCAGGGCGACCCTGTAGCCCTCGTTGGCCAAGTAAACCGCTGTAGCGGCGCCGATGCCCGATGAGGCGCCGGTGACTAGAACGCGACGGCCGTTGGACCCCACGTCATTAGCGCCCAGTTGTCTTGTGCAAGATTCTCAACATGTCGATCCACTTGCTTCGCTCTTTCATGATGGCGTCGACTTGGCGGTCGTTGTCGCCGTACTTTTCGATCAGCCCAAGCTCCCAGTCCGCGGTCATGATGATCGCCTCATCGTAGAGTTGCTTGGACTTGGTGCCCTGGTCCGCCCAGGCCCCGTGGTCGCCTGCAGCCTTGGCGGTCTTGGCCTCTGCCAGAACTTTGGCGGCTTCAAGCACGACACCTTGGGCTTTGACCCATTGCGCGTTGTCGGTCAGGCCGGCTGGAGAGTTGTCGACCATGCGGCGCGGGGCGCGGCCTTTCTCGCGAACGGGCGGGAGTTCCACGGGAAGATCTCCAAAGACCGCTGAAGCGTCCTTGGGCTCATGCACCGTATCGTCGGCCTTGGGACGACTGGCGGCCATGCGCGCAACAACCACGGCGCCGATCATCAAGACGACGAGCCCGAGAATGGGAAGCACGGGGGGCCCAGACTTCTTGGGGCGGCGCCGTTGACGAGGTTCTTCGTCAGAGGAACGGGGTGTATTGGATCTTGCCATGCGGCCAAGGATACGCCTTCGGGCTTGCGCAGGCTAGGAGTGCGCGCGAATCAGCCGTGCGGCAAATCCACCGTCCACGGGGCCGCCGGCGTCACTTGATTGCGGAAGGATCAAGTGGCTTTGCTCGAGCGTCCAGCCCGGGAACTCCTCGAGGAATGACTTGACCCGTTGCTGGTTTTCGTCCGGCTCGAGGGAGCAGGTGGAATACACAAGCGCACCTCCAGGCCGCACGCGCTCGGCGCCGTGACGCAGGAGCTCGCTCTGCACCTCAGCCAACTGACGACGGGTCTTGGGACCGTAACGCCAGCGAGCTTCAGGCCTACGAGCCAAGACTCCAGTGTTAGAGCAAGGCACATCGAGCAAGACTCCATCAAAGTCCGTCTCCAGCGGAGGCATGCGGTCCTCCAGAACCCGTGTCTCGACATGTTCGAGTGCATTCAAGCGCTCTAGAGTTTGAGAGAGGCGATCGAGCTTGGCCTCGTTCACATCACACGCAAGCACGGAAGCTCCCGTAAGCGCAAGCACGGCTGTCTTTCCACCGGGCGCAGCACACAGGTCGAGCCAGCGCTCTCCCGCCTTGGCCCCGCACAACTCTGCTGCTCGCAAAGCCGCTTCTCCTTGCACGGTGACGCGGCCCGACGTGAAGGCTTCGGAAGCGAGCGCCTGTTCTAAATCCTCCGGTGCGGCCGTCAGGATATCCCCATGTTGCCCACACTCTGTGGAGAAGCCGAGTTCCGTAAACTCTGCGATTTGCTCTGCGCGTGTTCCTCGAACAACTCGCATGGAAAGTCTGGGGTCCCCCAGGGCACCTTCCGCGAGTGAACGGGCAAGATCCTCCCCGTGGCGCTTCAGCCAACCTTTGTAGAGAGTCGCAGGAATGGAAAGAGCCTCTTCCGCCCATAGCAACGGGTGCTGTTCGGGGTCATGGAAGATTTCAAAATTGAAAGCCACTGAACGGCCAACAATGTCACGACGTGGATCGCCACTGGACTCCTCGACCATTGCGCGTAGCGCAGTCCGCAGAACCCCATTCACGTAGCGACCTTTCGAAAGTCCAAGCTCATCGGAAGCGGCACGCACAGTCTCGCTCACCGCGGCATGGTTGGGCACGCGGTCCATGAAGAGCAACTGCGTGAATCCAAGTCGCAGGAATGCGGAGAGGTCGCGGTTCGGCTTGCCGTTGGCAAAGCTCTGTACGAGGGCGTGTAAGGTTCCGCGCCGCTGAATTTCGGTGCGGACCATGCGCGCAACCAAACCCCGATCGCGGCTATCAAGTTCCGCATCTTGACAGGCTTGCGCGACGTCTTGGGTGGGAGCAGCGGATCCTGAACGCATGAGATTCCAGGCTACGTGACGGGTCATTTTGCTTCTGCTCCTCCAAGGAGTTTGTTGCCCAGTTCGAGACGGGCTCCACGGCACCAGGCTTGGGCTTCCATGGCGCGTTTTCCAGCGGGTTTCACCTGATGTAATTCAAGTGCGCCTCTTCCGCAAGCCACCACCAGGTTGGGGGATAGCTCGAGTACGGTTCCCGGCGCGGCACCCTCGCGAGCGGATAGCATAGCGCGCTCAATCACAAGCGGCTTGCCATCGGCCGTGGCGGCTTTAGCCCCTGGCCAGGGGCTCATGGCGCGCACGTGACGTTCGAGTTGAGTGGCGTCGAGAGACCAGTCGACTTCGCCTTCCACCTTGCGCAACTTGCGCGCGTAAGTGGCGTCGGCTTCGACTTGCGGCGTAAAGCAGGGGTTCTCGAAAGCCATCGCGTCCAAGGCCGCCGTCGCAACCTCCCCTCCCAAGAGGGCGAGTTTGTCGAAGAGGCTTCCGGAGGTGTCGTCGGCTTCAATCTTCATTCGCCGTTCGAGCAACACGTCGCCTTCGTCGAGGGCTAGAACCATGCGTTGAACGCTGACGCCCGTCTCTTCATCTCCAGCGGCAACGGCGCGCTGGATGGGTGCTGCGCCACGCCAACGGGGAAGTAGGGAGCCGTGAATGTTGAGTGCGCCTTTCGGTGCGAGCCGCAGGACGTTTTCGGTCAAGATCTCGCCGTAACTCGCCACCAACAAAATGTCGGGCTGGAAAGCGCTCAGCTCAGCTACGAACGCTTCGGTCTTGGTGGTCGTTGGTTGCAGCACAGGAACACCAGCAGCTTGGGCCATCACAACGAGATCGGAGGGAACAATTTCCCTGCCACGCCCTCGAGGCTTGTCGGGGCGGGTGACCAGGGCCAAAACCGAATGCCCGCTCTCGAGGAGGGCCTCGAAGACGGGCATGGCAAAGGGTGGCGAGCCCATGAAGATGCAACGCATCAGAAGTGGCTCCGCGGCTCGCGAGCCTGGGAGCGGCCTACAGCTTGCCCTCGACCTCTGACTTGAAGCTCGGGTAAGGCATTGAGCCGAGCATTTGGTGCACGACCTCGCCGTCCTTGATCAACATGAAGGTCGGGATCGAGACGATGCCGTAACGACCGGGGACTTCGGGGTTGTCCTGAGTGTTGAGCTTGACGACTTTGATCTTCTCTCCGAGGTCTTCAGCCAACTTGTCAACAAGCGGGCCCATGGCTTTGCACGGTCCACACCACTCAGCCCAAAAGTCCACGAGGACGGGGGTGTCGCTCTGAAGAACGGTGGATTCCCAGCTGCTGTCGGTAACGTCGAGGGCGTTGCTCATATCGAAAGAAGAGTCGTTGTAGAGGAGGGCCTGAGGGGTCACTCGGAACCCGCGGCAATCTGTCTGTTCAGGGAGTCGGGGAATATGGTCGCTCGGGGCCTGCGCGTCCACCCCTCGGAGCCCGTTTCCTCGTCGGATCGCCGAATCGAGGAAGGCTTCAGGCGCGGGGGATACCCCAAGAGCGCCGCTCTAAGGGTTGCCTGGCTAGATTCTGTGGGCTTGGTGTCCGGCCTTGGGGGCGAAAACCAAATTCGTGACTTCCGCACCAAATTCGGCCGATTCAGGCCAAACCTGGTTATGAGGAGGGCTCACTAGCGGTGGATTCGGCCTCTGCCGGAGCACCCTCTTGAGGGTCGGGCGCTTCTTCGAAGACCTCCTCCTGCATTTCGTCGTCAAAGGTGGTGCCGCTGATCAGGTCGTCGAAGTTCTCCACAGCACCTTCTGCCAGGATGACGTCAATCTCACCTCGGCGCTCTCCTTGGGCAGCGACGACTAGACCGATGTTGACCAATTCGAGCAGAGCGCAGAATGCGCCAACGAGGGACTCTCGAGTCAGAGAACCATCCACGGAGGTGATCAGGTCGCTAAGGGAAAGGCGCCCGGAGCGGCGAATCGTGTTGGCCAGATTCGTCACGTAGTAACGCATCGGCCGCGTCTCCCCTTGCAACTGCATGGGCTGATTGGCCAGAGTTTCACGCATCAGGCGTGAGAACGTGGCGAGTAGGTCCCAGGAGGTCAGGTCGCCTAGGTCGAGCACGGGCTCTTCACCCGCATCTCGCTCCTCCTTGAGTTCAGGGAAAGCACCCCGCGGATGGAGTTTTTGCCGTGTTTCAAGGCCCTTTGCCAAGGCGTCCGAGGCCTCCTTGAAGCGCCGATATTCGAGCAGGCGTTGGATGAGCTCGTCCTTGGGATCGAGTTCATCTTCCAGGCTGATCTCTTCCCGAGGCAGCAGCGAACGGCTCTTGATGGCCATCAAGGTGGCGGCCATGACGGTGAATTCCCCAGCGAGCTCGATGTCCAGTTCGATCAACGCATCCAGGTACTTGGTGTAGCCCTCGATGACCTTGGTGATTTCCACTTCATGGATTTCCACCTCCTGGTCGCGCACCAGGTGCAGGAGGAGGTCCATCGGCCCGCGGAAGACCTTTTCTAGGAAGACGGTGTAATCGGTCATGACCATTGGCCAAAGGTTAAGAACTCAGCGAAGGTCAACATGGCATCCATAGCGCCCCAGAGCAGAGACTTGACGGGGGGCAGCCAGAGCAGGCCAAACACCAGCAGGATTCCGAATCGCTCCAGGGAATTGTACCCCTCGCGCATGCTCGGCGGCAGCAGCCAGGTCATGACTCTTGAGCCATCGAGGGGGGGCACGGGGATCATGTTGAAGGCCGCCAGCAGGAGATTCCAGCGGACGGACGCTGCCATCACCTGAACAGCGATTTCCTTGACGCCGAAGTCGAACTGGAAAACCAAGACCTTCCACACGGCCAAGAAGAGAATCGCTAGCAAGAAGTTCGAGACGGGCCCGGCCAGGGCCACGATCATCATGTCCCGCAGGGGGTTGCGCAGCCGGTGGTAGGAGACGGGGACAGGCTTGGCGCCCCCGAACATCATGCCGGTGGTCATGAACATGACCGCTGGCACTAGGATCGTCATGATCGGGTCAATGTGCGGAATAGGGTCCAGGGTCATGCGGCCCATGTCCTTGGCGGTCGAATCCCCGCATCGCCAGGCCGCAAAGGCGTGGGACGCTTCGTGGATACCGAGGGATAGGATCAAGAACCCCAGGCTGAGCACGGGCACGATCCAGCCGTTGATGTCTTGGATGGCGATAAAAATGTCGGTCTGGGGTGTTAGGTAAAGCGGTGTTCCTGGGGAGCCGGCAAAGGCCCCAGAAGTAGGCCTTATAACAGGCAGAGGCCTTGGCTCCAATCGCTAGAGCGGGACAGTTACGCTCCAGCGAAGGGTTCAAGCAGCCGGGGGAGAGATTCGGGCGCTTCTAGTGGCTAGAATCCACGCGAGCCTAGCTCTCTACCCCCGAGGCTCACTGATCCATGCAAGCAAGAGAAACACAAGATGACCGCCTCGCCCGGGCCGCCGAGGTGATCCGGCTCGAGGCCGCCGCGATCAGCCGCCTAGAGGAGCGCCTCGACGACCGCTTCTGCAGCGCTGTGGAGATGATCCTGGCCTCGGACGGGCAATTGGTGGTGACCGGAATGGGCAAGGCAGGACTAGTCGGCCAGAAGATCTCGGCCACCATGGCTTCCACCGGGACGCCCTCCTTCTTCTTGCACCCGGCGGAGGCCCTGCACGGCGACCTCGGTCGCTTGCGGCCGGGCGATGTGCTTTTGGCTCTCTCGAACTCCGGCGAGACCGCCGAGGTCAACGCGGTCATTCCCGTGGCTCGCAAGATCGGGTCGGAAGTGATCGCTATCACGGGCCGGCCGGACTCGACCCTTGGCGACCTGGCTGACACGGTGCTCGACATCGGGTCCATGGATGAAGCTTGCCCGTACAAGTTGGCGCCCACCACGTCGACCTCGGCCATGTTGGCCCTGGGCGACGCGCTTGCCATGGTGGTTCTGGACGAGCGCAAATTCAGTCGCGAAGACTACGCGCTGTTTCACCCCGCAGGTAGTTTGGGACGACGCCTGATGCGTGTGTCCGAAGTCATGCGCGAAGGAGACGAACTCCCCATCGCCATTGAGTCCACTCCGGTCAACCAAGTCCTGATCACGATGTCACGCACGCCGGGAAGACCCGGCGCAGCCCTTGTCGTCGATGGCGAAGGAGTCTTGCAGGGAATCTTCACCGACGGAGACGTTCGTCGCCTGCTAGAGACCGGCGACATGCAAAACCTGCACGCGCCCGTGTCCCAATTCATGGGGCGCAAGCCAAAATTCATCCACCCGGATGCTCTGATCGAAGAGGCGCAGCGTTTACTACAGGAATACCACATTGATCAAGTGCCCGTGCTGGATGCGGACAGCCGACCCGTGGGTTTGATCGACGTGCAAGACTTGCTCGACATTCGAATCTGACCAGCGCCACACCGTGACCTCCTCCGAAGAAAGCTTGCCGCTCGAGGCGCTGCAAAGACTGACCCGTACCCGATTGTTCGCCCTCGATATCGACGGGACCCTAACGAACGGCCAAGTCACTTACATTGGCAAGGAAGAGAGCCAGAGCTTCGACGTCTTGGACGGACAAGGCCTTGTCTGGATGCGCCGTGATGGGGTCAAGCTAGCCTGGATTAGCGGCCGCGGTTGTGCGGCCACGCGCAAGCGAGCGGAGGAGCTAGGCGTAGAGTTCATCGTTCTTGAGTGCAAGAACAAGAGCGCGGCCTTGGTGGCCATCCAGGAAGAGCTTGGGCTTTCCCCGCAAGAGACCTTGGCCATGGGAGATGACCTGCCGGACCTAGCGCTCGCTAATGGTGCAGGGTTCTTCGCGGCACCCGCAAACGCGCGGCCAGAGTTGCTAGAACGGGCGGACTACGTGACCGAAAGCCGCGGAGGCGACGGCGCGGTGCGCGAGGTCTGCGAGCTCTACTTGCGAGCTCGTGGCCAATGGCAGGCGCTGCAAAGCGCGGCAGGACGATGAAGCGCCTCTTCCTCTTCGCCATCCTCTTCGGCGGAGGGCTCTACCTCCTTCTTCAACTCTCCGAGAGGCACAGGGAGGAGAAGAAGGATCGTGTGGAGAACGAGCAAGAAGTCATCATGGACAAGGAGGGCGCCACGGAGCTGCCTTTCACTCGCATCCCCGCGCGGCCGGCTGCAGCTGAAACCACGGAGGCCGCTGACCACGCAGCCGCCGACGAAGGAATCGCAGGTACAGTTCGCGGTGAGATCAAACTCGCTGTGCGCGAGAAGACCGAACCTCGAAACATTCTGTACCGCGTGCACATCGACGACGTGGAACCCAGCGGTGACGACTACTACAACTTCAAAGGTCTAACCGTCAAGGAATTCGACCCAGCGAACGAGGAGTTGCGCACGACCTTCAAGGCCCGAGAGGGCGTGTTGCGCATTGAACGTGATGGTTCAACACTAACAATCGGTGAAAAAGAACGGATCCAACTGGTCGATGCCGTGGTGACGCTTCACACAGGTTCGCCCATGGCTCCTATCGAACTACGCTTGCCAAGAGCGGAACTCGACCTCGGTGACGGAAGCTTGTATTCAAAGAGCGCTGTCCAGGTTCTCGGTGAGGGCATCACCGGCGCTGGAACGGGCTTGGAGTTGCTAGAGAGAGGCAAGCGTTTGAGGTTGCTAGAGGACGGGGTGATGACTCTGACCAGCGACGAAGAAACCAACCTTGAGTTGCGGGCGGCGGCTGGCGGCACGATCGCGCTCAGGCGTTTGGCATCGAGGGACGGCAAGGAGCGAGTCGAGATTCGTCTGGCCGACGGTGGGGAGTTGACAGCGAAGGGCGACCAGGCCATGCACATCCGCGCAGATGACCTGGCACTGGAGGGGCGCGTGATTCAAATCGAAAAGAAGACGCCCACGGAAACCAAACGGCGCCGAGTGTTCCGGGCCGAGCACGCAATGCTGAGTGGTAACGTCAGCATCCGCCGTGATGGCCACCACACAGAGAGCGGTGTAGCGGAAGTGTTCTTCGACGCGCTTGGTGAATTGCGCCGCTTGTGGTTGGAAGAAGAGCCGGTTGCGTACGGCCATCTCAACGTCGAAGCTACAGAGACAAAGCCCGCAGAGGCCGTTCCTATTGAAATGCGCGGAGTAGGACCGCTCGATCTGACTTACACCTCGGCCAGTCCAGCGGCAGAGTTTGTGCTCTCGGGGCCGAGCGAAGTCACGTCCCGGGAACTAGACTTGTTGCTGAAGGCGGAGGAGGGAATTCGCGGCCGCTTCTGGGGCCGTGGACTGGCGGACGCGACGCTTCAGGGTCCGGTCACCGGAAACTTTGAGGCGATAAGTTTCGATGGAAGCAATCTCTCCATTCGCGGCAGAGAGTCTTCCGCGAGCGACCAGAGCCTGTACTTTGAGACAGAAAACCCGTCCCATGTGGCGGGCCTAGACAAGGAGGGCGCCCTTGTGGACATGCGGACGAGCGGCACGCTAAAGTTTGTCCTGGAAAAAAAGCTTATGGCGATCGTGTTGGCACGCAACGTCAATGTTTCCTGGGCGGGTCAAGAGAGCTGGACGGCGGCCATGGGCGAAGTGCAGCAGTTCGACTTTGAATCGGGATCCTTCCAAGCCTCGAAAGGCGTGGAGTACCAGGGCCCTCTAGGCAACGGGTTTGCCACGAGCGCAATCGGGCACTCCCGCGAGCACCTTGAACTGTTCGGTAAGGAGGGGTTGCCCGCGACCTACAACCTCACTCCTTCTCCGGATAGCGCGCACAAAGTCGGCCTCTTGAAGGCGCGGCATTTAGACCTCTCCAAAAACCGAGCGCGCGCTGAAGGCAAGGTGGAGATGCGTTACGCCGGGGAGGAGTTACGCCAGGAGATTGACTGTGCGAGTTTCGTGTTGCTGCCCTTGGCCGAGCGGCAGCTAGGCAGCCCCGTTCCTTTCGAATTCGAAGCCACCGAAGTTTCACGTGCGTTGCTCGTGGGCAAAGACACCGAGAGCAACTTGATTGCGCAGAGCATTACCGGTCGCGGGACATTCACGGAAACCAAAGACGACCCATCCCTGGCTTCATTCACCATCGAGGCGCTGATGGCCAAAGGGAACGTGCAATTCACCTACCTGGGTGACGCCGGGGATTTCAAAGCCAAGGGCGGCAGCGTGACGTGGACCAGCGAAGGCAGCGGCCGACTTGAGGCTCCTGCGGGAAGTCGGGTGGAAGCCCGGGGCCGTTTTGAAGCCGCGGGCTTGCCGTACTTGTTGACCGCTACTTGGATTGAATACGAGAAGGAGGAGCTGCAAGCACTCTTCCCCGAGATCACCATTGACCGACCGGCCGCATTGCCGCTCTTGCTTGGCGTACGCAAGCTCACGGAGCTGCACTCTGGCAGCGCCAACTGGATGACTTCTGACAAGTACGGCCTGCTCTTAGCCGGGGACGCTCACTTTTCCGGGAAGACCCCCGACGGTCAGAAGATCGAGCTAGATGCGGGGTCCATGCACCTTTCGCGCAATCCGGATCAGGCGGCGAACACCGAGGGGGTCGACGAGTTGGTGGCTTGGGACGGCTTCAAGTTGGAGCTCGAAGGCGCATTGACGGGCACCGGTGAAGTCTTCCAGGCGGGTTACGACCTGCTTCGTTTCGAAGGCCGCCCCGCGAAGATGGAAGTGCAGGGCTATGTCTGGGAAGCCAGCAACATCCTGTATGACGTTCCGCGCGTGCTCGTCACAACGGACCAGGGACGATTCTTCGCCGCCGAGGGTTCTGAAGCTGCGGGGTGGGAGGCGACCTACGAATCCTTGCGCCCATTTGAAGACGAAGACTCGACCATGATGGTCATGCGCAACCTGACTCTTCGCAATGCTGGCAGCGAAGTGCGGGCCAACTGGGCGACGTTCTGGTTGGATCGCGAAGAGTGGCTCGATAAGACACAGCGCTGGATGAGTGGCGAAGAGGAAGCGCCAGCGCCGGCACCCGCGGCGCCCGCTCGAGAAGAGGCTGGGGCCAAGGCACCCACCCTCTTTGGCCGTTTGGATGTCTCGGGACTATCGAGGGTCTTGAAGGAGCTCTATCTCGAAGGCACGGTCGAGTACTTGAAAGAGGGCGAGCGCGTGGCCCAGATGGAAGCCGCATACGTGGACCTGGTGGATGGCCATGGCTGGATCCAGGACTGCGAATTGTTCATGGACGTTCGCGTTGGCCGCGTGCAAACAGACCTCATTGTTCGAGCAGACTGGTTGCGACACTCGGCCGATGGCAGCTTGAGCGCGGACAGTGCCCAGGTGACCGCTTGCGGTTTTGCGGTTCCGGACTACTTTATCGAAACCAAGAACCTACGCATGGTGCCGGCTGGTGATGGATCATCGGTCTGGGACATCTTGCTGAAAGACAACTCCCTGGTCTTCGACAGCGGCCTGTCCATTCCCCTGCCCCGGGTTCATTACAAGAGCGACGGAAAAGGTCGCCCGACCTTTAGCGCGCTGGGCTTTGGTGATTCCGCTCGGTACGGAACGTTTGTCGAGGCGTCGGTGGATGTGGATGTTGGAGACAGCGTGTCGAGCATGTTCTCGCGCGCCCTCAACGCAACACCAGAGGAAATAGATGGCCGCTATCGGTTGAAGGCTTCCTATTACGGGTCTCGTGGCTTGTTGCTGGACCAACGCTTTCGATTGACAGCTGCTGATCACTTCTGGATGAACATCTTCCTTGACGGTCTATACGACTCGGGTGAAGACCGCGGCCTCGTGCGTTCGAAGGGCCCAGACGGAGACACTCTGCGTTGGATCCTCGCAACACAGGCCCGGTATGAGTTGTCCGCATCGGAGTGGTTTGACTTTGCCCTTGCCGACCAGAGCGACGCAGGTGCACAGGCAGAGTTCACCGAGAGTCAGTTCATCAGCTATGAACGCCGGGACAACTACCTTCGCTGGCGCAAGGCCAAGGACCAGCACTACTACAGCGCAAATCTACGCTACAGGCTCGATAGCTTTCGGTCGGATGTGGAGCGATTGCCCGACCTTGGCTATGTCCGGGGAGCGACCCCGGTTGGCGAACTCTTCGGCCAACCCCTTCTCTACACCGCAACAGCTGACGCTGCCTATCTGCGTCTGCGACAAGCGGAAGGGACCGTGGTTTCTCCTTTCGACCCCGTCTTTAATCCCTCACTTGGCAACCGCGAGATCTTGCGGGCCGACACCCGGCACCGAGTGGAGTCACCGGTCAACTTGGGCTTCGGAGGGCTCCGAATGTCTCCCTACGTGGAACTCATCGGTACGGTTTGGAGCGAAGGCGTCAACCCTGATGAGGCTCCGTCGCGTGGGGCAGCGATCGCAGGAGTGGAGGCTCAATCGAGTTTCTACCGCGCCGGGAGACATGGCGTGGTGAACACCTTGACGCCCTTCGCGGGTGTTCACGGTGATGTGGCGAGCTTCGAAGAGAACGGCGAGCCGGTTCAACTGGATGCCGTTGATGATCCGATCACGGGGAGGTTCTTGGACTTGGGGTTGCGTTCCCGTTGGCGGGTTCCCGGCGGCGCCCGGTACCTGGACTTGTCGGTGCGCGGGACCCACGGGACGGATGTAGAACTAGGTGAAGAAGAGGGATGGCAGCCCCTGCGGGTGCTGGGTGAACTGCTGGCCGTGTACGAAGGCACGCCCTTCGCTTTCACCCACGACGGCAAGTACGACCTGGATGATGGAGACACGACACACTCCTACACGTCATTCAGTATTTTGCCGGTCCCTGATGTTGGCGTCGAGATTGGTTACAACCGCGGCCTGGACGAGCGCCGTGTGAAGATTTTTGATGCTGTCAGTTTAGGTGCGCGCTGGAACGCCACGCCCAAGTGGCAAGTCGAGGGGCGCCAGAGCATTTCCAAGTTGGACAACCAGGCACTCTCCAGTGATTTCCTCCTGCGGAGACTGGGTCACGACTTCATCTTCGAGGTGGCCTACGGATTCCGGTCCGGAGAGGGAGGCAACACCTTGAGCTTCAAGTATCGCCCACTGCTCGGTTGGCGTGAACCGAGTTTCGGGCTGATGCAGGCCTTGCAGCGCGCTCGTCTTTGATAGCGATGATCTCCGCTGAAGGAAAGGCGCGGGAAACACGACTCGTGCGGCACAAAAGCGGCACAATGCCCGAGCTAACCCGGACCCTGCTCCACCCGACCCCGTCGTGATCGCCTTCATCGGTAACCTCTCCTTCCTTGAAATGGCCCTGATCGCCACCGTTGCGATCATGGTTTTTGGTCGCAACCTTCCGCGGGTAGCAGCACAGGCCTACACGCGCTTCCAAGAGGCGCGTAGGGCTCTGACCACCGTTTGGCGCGAATCGGGTATCGGAGAGGAAATCCGACAGGTTCAACGAGAACTCGAACACACCAAGACAGAGTTCGGCAAGGTGGACCCGAGCCGCATTGCAAGGGATGCCATGCGTGACGTGGAAGCCAAAGCCCGACGACCTTGGGAAGAGGATCCAGAACAAACCACCGAGGACCCCGCAGCCGCACCTGTCGATGCTGTAGCTACAGACGAAGCGGCAGCGCCACCCGACTCGAACGAGGAAGGTGGCGAAGAGGACACCACGGAGGAACCCTCTGAAGAAGCCAACCGGCGCCCACCGTGGTACCCGGACATGAATCAAGATCCATTCAACTCGCCGGCCGAGTGATGTTTACGCTGGGCTACAACACAAACGGTCTCGCACACCATCGACTTGTCGACGCTTTGCCCATGTTGGCGAAGATGGGCTACGGAGCGGTCGCACTCACACCGGACGTGGGGCAATTGGATCCGTTCAACAGCACCGCGGCTGAAGTGGCGCACATCGCACGGTTGGCCGCCGAGTTGAAGTTGTCCCTGGTGGTCGAGACGGGCGCGCGCTTCCTGATGGATGCCCGGCGTAAGCACTTCCCGACCCTGCTCGAAACCGACGCCAAGGACCGTGCCCGCCGGCTCGATTTCCTGCGACGCAGCGTGGACTTGGCCCAGGACCTCGGGTCTCCGCTGGTTTCCATCTGGGCTGGAGCGACCCCTGATGGAAGTGTCGTGGGGTCCAAAGCGTCTAGTGCAGAGGCTCACTGGGAACGACTCTGCCAAGGCGTCGAGGCCTTGCTTCAACACGCACGGGGTTCGGGGGTTTCCATTGCCTTCGAGCCCGAACCGGGCATGTTTGTGGAGCGACCCCGCGAATACCGAGAACTGTTGGAGCGCTTAGGATCGGCCGGGGCTGAATTGGGGATGACCCTTGATGTGGGCCATCTGGTAGCTACGGATGACCTGCCGGTAGAGCGGGTGATCGCCGAGTTTTCTGCACAAACTATAAACGTGCATTTGGATGACTGCCCCCTCGGCGTTCACCGGCACGGGCCCTTTGGAAGCG